>JADFRO010000010.1 GCA_022561255.1 Planctomycetota bacterium
CGAGCGCTCTTGTGTTTTTCATCGTCTTCTTCTTCGCTTTCTTTGTAGCCATGAACAACTTTCCTTTCAGTAGATCAGCCACCACTCCATGGATGCACCGAAGTCGGAATCTAAACGCAGATGCATCCCGAATCAAGCGTTTTTGCCTTAAATTTCCCTACAAAATGAAAGCGTCCCAAACGCCGGTTTTTCGAACGCGCCAGCCGCGCTCCAAAGCCAAGGTCACGCTCGACCCGCAAACCGCTCGCGGGAAGATCGCCGAGTAGCATCCAGTGACGATGGGACGCTGCGAAGTCCAAGCCGGCGATCGTGCATCACCGCGACACGACCGCAATCCCATTCCCGACAGCGGTCATGTCGGATCGCCGCACCTCGCAACGTTTCACAGGCGCTCGCCACCGGTAACACCCTGATATTTCCGCGTTTTCAGCCGCGTAGCATACGTTTCTTCTAAAACTCGCAAATTTCACGCGCCACAGCCCGTCACCCTATCGTCTCAACGTTTTCCCTTCCGGCGAACGCACGTGACGCGGCCCGCGTCGGCCGATGGGGACAGCCGGTAGGGCAACAGCCACCCGGCGGCGCTTCTCTACGAGTCTATGGCCGCAGCAGCTACGCGCGGACGCCGACGTCGGCGACGCTTCTTGGGAACCCCCGCCGTGGGCGGAAGCGGGATTTTCGCCTTGGACGCCTCTGCGATCGGAATCGCCGTGTGGGCTGACTTGGCCATCAGATCGGCGTTGACTTCCTTCCAGAGGCCGTCCGCTCGGTTGAACACCCCCCCCGAGACCATGATGTTCATGGTTGGGTTGACCCCGATCTCCCGAATCATGTCGATCAATTTTCGCACGCCCGGCACCCCGCCCGGCTGGGTTCCGAAAATCAAGAGAATGTCCGGGCGAAGTTGCCCAATCAGGCTGAGAATCTCGTCGTTGGGGACGCCGCCACCGAGGAAATAGACTTCCCAACCGCGAGACTCGAACAGGTCGGAGCACATCTGAGCCCCAAGCTCCTCGGGCTCACCGTCGGCGCAGGCAATCACGATGCGTTTGCCGATGGAATCGCTCTTGGGGAGGGCTCGCTGGAGCTGATCCGCGATCGCGCGGTTGATTCGGGTGGCCATGTGCTCGGCCGCCGTATTGATGCGGTCCCCTCGGAAGAGCTTCTCGACACGCTCCATCGCGGGCCACAGGAGACCCTCATACAAGCTCACCGAACCATCCACGGAGTCCAGTTTTCCCATAACGAACTCTCGGCAGGCGGTTCGGTTCCCCGCGAGCAGTGGGCCCATGTACTCGTCAATCGCTCCTGTCAACGACATGTGTTTCGCTCCTTGCGTCGTTCGGGACCGGTTCCAGGAGACCAGCAACTCGGTGGGCCTCCTGCCCGATCCTGGAGCGATCCATCGATACCCAACTCTCCGTCGAGGTCTCCGACCCCGGCTCAACCCCCCCCTCGCAGGGAGGGACATCTACCCAACATAACCCAGAGCATGTTAAACTGGGAACTCTGAGTGCTGGGTTAGGCCTTCTATCGACCGGAGCGCAAAAATTTCTTTAGGCGCGGCAATTTTTTCACGGAGCTGTTCGGCGTTGGCGCGAATCTTGGCTGGCAGCGGCGTTTGCAGATGCGTCAGGGGTGGTCTTGCCGGAATCGAGGCGTTCTTTCTCCCTAAACGTATCTCGACTCGCAACGCGCCGGTTTTGCGCGTGGTCAGGAAATGGGAGCGGAGCCGCCGACGGCCTCTTGCTCGATTCGATTCGAGACCTGGCTCATGAGTTCGACGTAGTCCATTTGGGCTTTCAGCAGGTCTTTGATGACCTGGCTTGAGATGACCTTGCCATGTAAATCGGCGAGCCTTCGCTTGTCCTCGGGTTCGATCGGTTTTCCGCCGACTTCGAGCTCGTGGACCTTCTGCTGCTGCGATTGGTAATCTTCCAAGAGTTTCCGATCTGCCGTACTTTTGTCGAGCGCACCGCGGGCCCGCGCCATGGCCTCGCCACGCGGGTCAGAGGCGATGCGTTTGCCAAGCCGGGCTGCAAGGTCTAGGATGTCGTCCACAGTCTCATCGCCTTCCTGATCGTGCTTCACGCCGCAGCAGCAGGGCACATCGCCCGTTGGAGTATTCTATGCCATCCGAAGTATTTGCCGAGCGCATTCTACGACACCTTCAAGCGAAGGGCTACAAACCGAGGCGACTGGAAGAGCTGTGCGACCTGATGGACATCGCTCGGGACGAGCAGGGGGATTTCCACGACACGTGCAAGGCGTTGATGAAATCGGGCCGCATTGTGATGGGAAGTCGCAACGCACTGATCCCCGCCCCACCGCCGGCCAAAGTGACCGGCACCTATCGGGGAAACATTCGCGGTTTCGGCTTCGTGATTCCCGATCCACCGGCCTCGCACGCGGATTTGTACGTGCCAGTCGGATGCGCCGGCGGTGCGATCACGGGTGATCGCGTCCTCGCGGCTGTCAAGAAACGCGGCAAGCGCGGCGACTCAATGCTGTATGAAGGGCGCATTATCTCGATCGTCGAGCGTGGCCAAAGTCGCTTCGTCGGCGAGCTCCGTCGCCAGCTTCGCAAGTGGTTCGTCGTGCCGGACGGTCAAGCTCTGCATAGTCCAATTCTGGTTCCGGACGCGGGCTCCAAAAACGCCAGAGAGGGCGACCAGGTCGTCGTGGAGATTACCCGTTACCCGTCGGAAGGGGTCGAGGCGCGCGGCGTTCTGGTCAAGGTACTCGGACGCCGAGGGCGCCCCGGCGTGGACACGCTGAGCATCATCGAGCAATACCAGCTCCCCGGCGATTTCCCCAAGAAAGCCTTGGATGAGGCACGGAAGGTCGTAGCAGACTTTGACGAATCCCCAAGCGCCGAAGAGCGCGAAGATCTCCGCGAGCTCACCACGATCACGATCGACCCCAACGACGCCAAGGACTTTGACGACGCGATCTCGCTCACGAAAAATAAGGACGGTACGACGGAATTGGGGGTACACATTGCCGACGTGTCACACTTCGTCACGCCGGGCGGGGCACTGGACAAAGAAGCGCGGGAGCGGGCCAACAGCATTTACCTGCCCCGCGTGGTCATTCCTATGCTCCCGGAAGTTCTGTGTAACGGGGCATGCTCTTTGCAAGAGGGAGAAATGCGCCTGACCAAAAGCGCCCTGATTACCTACGACGCAAAAGGCAAGGTCAAACGAGCGCGCGTCGCCAACACGATCATTCGATCGACCAAGCGCCTGACGTATGACCAGGCGACGCGAATCCTCGACGGCAAAACGGGGCGAACCAGTGCCAAGATCGTCTCGCTGCTACGAGAGATGGAGCGACTGGCCAAGCGGATCCGTGGACGGCGCATTCGGGAGGGCATGCTCGTGCTCGAATTGCCCGAGCGGGAGCTCGTCTTCGACGACGCGGGAACTCCGACCGACGTCGTACCTACGGACACGAGCTTTTCCCACACGATCATTGAAATGTTTATGGTGGAAGCGAACGAGGCTGTCGCCCGACTGCTGCTGGAACTGAAGACGCCGTACCTTCGCAGAACGCACGACGATCCTAAAGAAAGCAGTGACGGCACGCTCGTACGGTTTGTCCGCGCGCTGGGTTTTACGATACCCGATGGTCCAGACCGATTCGCGCTGCAGGCGCTGCTGGATCGCGTCCGAGGAAAGAAGACCGCCTTCGCGGTGAACCTGGCCGTTCTGCGGTCGATGCAGCAAGCTGAGTACTCGCCGCAAATCGTCGGCCACTACGCCCTGGCCAGTAAGCATTACTGCCACTTCACCTCGCCGATCCGCCGCTATCCCGATCTTACGATTCATCGCTTGATCGATCGGCACATCCGTGAAGCCCTGTCGCGATCACGACGGCGAAAGTCGGCGGATGATGACGCGGCCGTGGCTGAGTTGGGTACGCACTGCAGCGCTCGTGAACGGCGCGCCGAATCCGCTGAACGTGAGCTTCGTCTTGTCATGACGCTACGGCTCATGGAAAAGCACGTCGGTGAGTTGTTCGAGGGAATCGTCACGGGCGTGGCCAACGTCGGTGTGTTCGTGCAGATCGAACGGTATATGGTCGATGGGCTGCTTCGCTTCGACGCGCTGCCGGACGACTGGTGGGAGGTGGATTCACCTCGCGGCGCCGTCGTCGGACAACGATCGGGTCGTAAGATCACGGTCGGAGACCGCTTGAAAGTCCAGATCATCAGCGTTCCCCTTCCTACAAGGCGACTCGAGCTTGGCCTGCCGACACAAACGAAAGCCGCGTCCGCAGGCCGAGGGAAGAAAGTACAGGTGCGAGCCACCTCGAAAAAGCATTCGCAGCGGACAAATACGAGTAAGACTCGCAAGGTCGGGCGTGGCCGCTCAAAACCACCAAGGCGTGGCAGTCGGAGGCGGTGAAGGCCTCCAATTGTGTGGGCCGCTAGCACTCCTGCTTTGATTACGAACCTATTGCTATAAATCGCTTAGGATGCCCACAATCACCGGTTACGATCTCTGGTCATACTTTCCTACGACGCTGCATTTCTCAGAGCAAGTATGCAAATCGATTTGCTCTACGCCCTCGCGAGGAATGGGTTCGGTTCCATTTGCAGAATACGGCTCCGTGCAATCCGCTCCCTTCTCACACTGGTCCTGAGACTTGGGATTTTGGGAACACTGAGTGGTGGGGAAAACACCCATGAAAACTCTGGGGGCGTGGTTGCCCCATCTAATGAAAACACCTACGCTGGCGCCTTTGGACTGGAAAATGGCAATATGAAGGAGCAGACAATGGCAACACGAAAGAAGTTCAAGTGTTCTCGATGTGATCGGACGTTTGCGATGGCCGCACATCTGGCAAGACACAAGAATGCATCACACGGATCGCGAAAGGTCAAAGCGGCCGGGCGAAAGGGCAAGGCCGCGAGTGCGAAGCGCCGTGAACCCAAACCCCGCGCCGTTCGCAACAAGTTTCCGGCGGCTTCGCCCGCGCGGAGTGACGGTTCGGGGGGTGTGCTGCGGGCGATGGCTTCGTTTATCACCGAGCTCTCGGCGCAACGTAACGCCATCGACGCTCAGATCACCGGCATGCAAAACGCAATGAGCATGTTGAACGGCGCGGGCAAAACATTTTCCGGCGGCGCCCGGCGCGGTCGTCCCCCGGGAAGCGGCGGACGAGCGAACTCGTTGAAGCCGGCGATTCTCAGAGTGTTGCGACAGCGATCCACGCCGCTCAGTCCGCGAGAGATAGCGACGGCCGTCGTCAAAGTGGGATACCAAACGAAAAGTACGAATCTCACGAAGGCCGTTAGCAACGTGCTGCCCCAAATGACCGGCGTCAGAAAGGTCGGGCGCGGTCAGTACCGAGCGTAAAGCAAGGAACGCTTGAGGGGGTGCGGCAGGGTGTACACGCTCTGCGTGCATCGGTTCGACCGGCGCCGTACGGCGTTTTCGTTTTGAGGCAACTGCGGAAGTTCTTAACCAGGCCCGCGAGGTCATACCCCGCGGGCCTTCCGTATGGGAATTCCTGCCGCCCATGCTAAGATTCTCCCCACAATGGCCAGAGATGAACTGCAATTCGTTGAATGGCTGCGCGGACGTCAGGAGTCGCATCCAGCCGTGCCGATCGGCATCGGCGATGACATGGCGATGCTGCAACTGGCGTCGAACCAGCTTCTTGTTTCCAGCGACATGCTGCTGGACGGCGTGCATTTCGATCTTAGGCGTCACACGCCCGCACAGGCTGGGCGCAAGGCGATCGCGTGCGGTTTGAGTGACTGTGCAGCCATGGCGGTGCGACCGATTGCGGTGACGGTCTCGGTCGCATTTCCGGAGGCATTTAGCCGGGCGGACGCGGAATCGTTGTACGAGGGAATCTTCGCACTCGCATCCCAGTTCGACGTGGCTGTGGTCGGAGGCGACACGACGCGATGGAGACACCCGCTGGCGATCGACGTGAACGTCGTGGCGGAGCCGTACGAAGGAATCAAACCGGTCAAGCGCTCGGGTGCGCGGGCCGGTGATCGTCTTTACGTTACGGGTCCGCTCGGCGGAAGCGTAACGTCGCACCACCTTTCGTTTACGCCGCGTGTCGTCGAGTCTCGGCGTCTTGCGTCCGAGCTCGGCGAGCGGCTCGACGCCATGATCGACATCACCGACGGACTGTCGCTGGACCTATGGAGAATGTGCGAGGCGTCGGGCGTTGGTGCCACACTCGACGAAGCACTCTTGCAGAAAATCATTCGTGACGAGGCGCGGCGACTCTCGACGACGGACGGCCGATCGGCGTTGGATCACGCGCTTAGCGACGGTGAGGACTTTGAGCTGCTACTCGCCGTACATGGAGAGGGCGACATCGGCAGCGTACCGCTCCACCCCGTCGGCGTGGTCACGGCGTCGGGATTCAACATCGAGCGCGCCGGCGGCGCGTGCGAGCCCCTCGAACCCAAGGGGTACGTTCATTGACGACGCAGACCGATCACAAGACGTTTACTACAACATCTCCCTCCGAGACGATCGCGCTCGGTGAGGCGTTGGGTCGATCCCTTGTGGGAGGAACAACCATCGCACTTGTCGGACCTCTGGGAGCGGGCAAGACGCATCTTGTCAAAGGGATCGCCACTGGCAACGGCGGGCCACAAGCTGACGCGGTGACGAGTCCGACGTTCACGCTGATCAACGAATACCCGGGACGTTTCACGCTCTACCACATCGACGCCTATCGCCTGGGCGACGCGAGCGAACTGATCGCTTTGGGGTTCGAGGAACTCATTGGGCCGGGCTGCGCCGTTGTGGTGGAGTGGGCGGATCGCGTAATCGCCGCTTTGCCGCTTGATTTGTTGCGGATTGAATTGCAGCCCACGGGCGAAACGGGGCGAACGTTTTCTTTAACGGCGCTTGGGCCGATGGCTCGGCAATGCTTGGCGAGCCTGATTCACGACGATCGTTGACATCCCCGCGTCGGGTTCGTATCGTCGGCCGCGCTGGGTCGGCGCGTGTGGATTGTGAGTGCCACTCCAGTTGATGCCACCGTCTCCGGTGGCGCTACTTCATTTTCACTGAACGGGAATTCATCTTGGCGAGACACGACGGCCGCAAGCCCACGGAATTGCGTAAGCTCGAAATCGTAAGGGGTTATACCCAAAACGCCGCCGGTTCCGTGTTGATTCGTGCGGGCAACACGCTCGTGCTATGCACGGCCTGCTGGGAGAACAGTGTGCCGCCGTGGAAGAAGGGGCAGGGCAGCGGTTGGGTGACAGCCGAGTACGACATGCTACCCGGAGCGACGTCCGAGCGGCGGCGGCGCAATCGAACGAAGATCGATGGGCGTACGCAGGAGATTCAGCGACTGATCGGACGATCGCTGCGCGCCGTAGTCGACCTGGACCGATTGGGCGAAAACTCGATTCTCCTGGATTGCGACGTTCTTCAAGCCGACGGCGGCACGCGTACGGCCAGCATCACCGGAGCGTACGTCGCACTTTGTGACGCGGTGAAGTTTGCGCGCAAAAAAAAGCTGCTGCGTGAATCACCCATTCGTGAGGGCGTCGCAGCCGTCAGCGTGGGGAAGGTCGACGGGCGGATTCTGCTCGACCTGGACTACGTCGAGGACGTTGCGGCGGATGTGGATATGAACGTCGTGATGACGAGCTCGGGACGATTCGTCGAAGTTCAAGGGACCGGCGAAGAGGCGACGTTCACGCGGGCGGAGCTGGACCGACTGGTGCAAACTGCGTCGCGCGGCATCAAGAGCCTGCTCGAAATGCAGGAGCGTGCTCTGCGCAGGCGGATCCCATGAGCGTGCGAAACGTGCTGAGGCGGAGCGCGAAGCGCCGGAGTTATCGTCCGGCAGGCCCGCTCCTGCTGCTCTGCATCGTGGGCTCCGGTTGCGCCACCGGAGGCGGTGGTTCTTGGGGCGGTTCCGGCGGACTTTTTGGGCGGGGTGGTGCCCCCTGGACGATTCAATGCCTGGAACTCAGCGGCCCGGTGCGCAATTCGTTCATCGAACAGTTCGCCGAGACCCTGCGGCGTACGCCGGGGATTCGTCCCGGCGACGTGTTTCTGCGTGACGAGTCGGACGGCTTCGCACGCCTTTATTACGGCACCTACCATCGCCGAACCGATCCGAAGACGCGGAAGCGCTCTCGTCCCAGACGAATGGAAGTCGACCTGGCCCTGATTCGACAGCTCGGCGGACCCTCCGGTGAGCGCTACTTCGCTCGGGCGCTTCCGATACGCATGCCCACGCCGGACGTTGGGAATCCTGAGTGGCGGCTCGACCGCGCGGACGGTGTCTATACGTTGCAAGTTGCATCGTTTGAACCCACGGACAAGTTCTGGGGGTTTAAGCGGGCGGGCGCGGAGTATTGCGAGTTTCTTCGTAAGAAGGGACACGAAGCGTACTATCATCACGCGCGATCTGCGAGCGTCGTGACCGTGGGGGCGTTCGGCCCCGAGGCCGTCGAACGCCGGTCGGATCAACGGGCGTATTACAGCAACGCCGTGGACGCGCTGCAGCGAAACGAGCTGTTCCGCTACAACGTCGTGAACGGCGGCGTCGTTTACGTGCGAGATGGGCAGGGCCGGCGCGCTGCGATGCCGTCGCGCCTCGTCGAAATCCCCGGAAAAACGCCGCCCGAGTAAGGGATGTCCGATCACCGGAAACTCTTGATCGCCACGTCCAACCGGGGCAAGGCTCGCGAGATGCGCGCGATTCTGTCGGACCTGGCGGTCACGCTCCTGTCGCTGGCGGACTTTCCGCCACTGGTCGAACCGGTGGAAAACGCGGATACGTTCGAGGGAAATGCTCGCACAAAGGCGATTCATTACGCGCGTCTCACGAACACCTGGAGCTTGGCCGACGACTCCGGACTCGTGGTCGACGCCTTGAACGGCGCTCCGGGGGTGAAGTCAGCACGGTATGCCGGTATGCAGTGCGACGCCGCCGCCAACAACGCCAAGCTCATCGCGGCGCTAGCCGACATCGACGAGGACAAGCGCCAGGCCAGGTTCTGCTGCGCGATCGCAGTAGCGAGTCCGACGGAAGTCCTCGCGGTCGCTTCCGGGACGGTCGAGGGCGTTATCGTTGACGATCCGGTAGGCCACAATGGATTCGGATACGATCCACACTTTTTCATGCCGGCGCAGGGCCAAACGGCTGCCGAACTATCGCCGGAGGTCAAGAACTCGATCAGCCACCGCGCTCGCGCGTTGCAGGCGATCCGCCCGAGGATCGAAGAGCTACTGTCCAGCCACACGTAGTTTATCCCGTTCGGGGGAGGTTCATTAAAAAAGCGTGGCGGACCCCCCTATAGTCCCCCCTTGACAAGGGGGGACGAAGACGGGACGACCTTGGTCGCAGGGACGAAAGTAGGGCAACCCTTCTGGAAAGGTCACCAGACCTTGTTGCGAACGCCGGTTTCGCTACAATCCCCCCTCTTCGGCTGGTCGCATGGTCCGATCGGCGTTGGGAGGTTTATGGTTGCGCGATCGGCTCGTTCCCAAACAAATGTTTTTTACGAAGGGTACCGGCCGGCACCGGAACAACCTTCAATCGTTCGAGGAAGCGCTGCGCGATGCGGGCATCGCAGGATTTAACCTCGTTCGCGTCAGCAGCATCTACCCACCGCGCTGCAAGATCGTTAGTCGCACCAAAGGGCTCGCCTACCTCACGCAGGGCGAAATCGTCTTCTGCGTACTGGCGGAGTGTCGCACGAACGAGCCGAACCGCCTTGCGGGCGCGGGCATCGGTCTCGCCCTGCCGGCGGATGCGTCGATGCACGGTTACATTTCGGAGCATCACGGGTTCGGCATGACCCAGCGGGTCTGCAGCGATTACGTGGAGGACATGGCTGCCTCCATGCTCGCCACAACGCAAGGCATCGACCTTGATCCGGACACGGCGTACAATGAGCGGAAAGACATCTACCGGGCGCAGGGGCTTGTCGTAAAGACAAAGGCTGTCGTCCAAACGGTCGAAGGCGACAAACGCGGCTTGTGGACCACGGCCCTCGCCGCTGCGGTGTTTATTCCCTAAAATCTCGAAGCAACGGCGGATTCTCCCAATGCATCCATGCGGGAAAGATAAGAGCGACGGGTCGCACGGCGACTTTCTCGGCGGACGGTCTATCGAGCCGCTACAGCTTAGCGGTAACGAAACCGTAGCCAAGATGATCGACGAGGTGTTCGCGGGAAGCGGATTCAACGGTCGGCGATTGGCTGAGGGAGCGCAGCTTTACGCCAAAATGCTCGAGGAAAACGCGACCGTCGCCCTGACGATCGCGGGAGCCATGACGCCGATTGGCATGAGCGGGGTGTTCATCTCTTTGATCGAAAACGGTTTTGTCGATTTTATCATCTCCACGGGAGCCAACCTCTACCACGATCTACACCGCCCGTTTGATTTCCCGATGGTTCAGGGTAGTCCCGACGTTGACGACAACCTGCTGGGCGATGCGGGCGTGGCGCGTATTTACGACGTCTTCATCGGAGACGACGACACGCTGATGGCCACCGACAAGGTGATCCTCGAAGCGGCCCGTACACTGGACACGACCAAGCCCTTCTCGACGGCGACGCTGCACCACCGACTGGGTCAGCTCGTCGCCGAGCGAGCGCCGCACCCGGAAAAATCGTTCGTCGCGGCGGCTGCAAAACACGACGTGCCGATCTATACCTCTTCGCCGGGCGACTCGTCCATCGGAATGAACCTCATCGTGCCGCACCTGTTCGACGCACCGGTGCATCTCAACCCGCTGCTGGACGTCATTGAAACGGCAGCCATCGTTCGCGACGCCGATCGCAACGGCGTTGTGGAGATCGGCGGCGGATCACCGAAGAACTTTTACCTCCAGACGCAACCGACGCTGCATCAGATTCTGCTCGACAAGTCGAAGGGTGGTCACGATTACTTTCTCCAACTGACGACCGATTCGCCGCAGTGGGGCGGTCTTTCCGGGGCGACACCGAGTGAGGCTCGCAGTTGGGGAAAACTCAAGGACGCCCACAAGAACAACGTCGTTGTGTACTCCTGTGCGTCGATCACGTTTCCGCTGATCGCCCAATACGTTCTGACGCGCTGCAAGCCGCGTCCGCAGCGACGGCTCTTCGGACGTCTCGACGAAATGTGCGACGCGCTCAAGAAGGCGGGCAAGCGTAACCTGGAAGCGTCAGGGCAAATGGTCGAGTACCGCGCGATCTGATGATCCTTGGTCCGGCAGAACTCCCCAATCCGCGCCGAACACGATGAGTACGCTCCCCAACAACTTCCTGGGCCTGGAACCCAAGTGGAGCTCGTACGGCAAGGCGCGCTTCGCGGTCATGCCGATTCCGTACGACTCAGCCGCAAGCTTTTGTCCCGGTGCCCGCTTCGGCCCCTCGGCCATCATCACCGCGTCGCAGCACGTGGAGTGGTTCGACGAAGAGCTTGAGGTCGAGTGTCACCGGGCAGGGATCGCGACGCTGGACCCGATCGAGGTGAACCTCGCAGGCCCCGAGGCGATGCACAAGGATTTGTTCAAACGCGCACGGCGCGTCGTGCGTGACGGCAAATTTCTGTTCGGGCTCGGTGGCGATCACAGCATCAGCTCCGCTCTGGTCCGCGCCGTCAAGATCAAACACAAACGGCTATCGGTTCTACAAATCGACGCCCACGACGATCTGCGGGATACCTTCCTGGGATCGCCCTACGCCCACGCGTGCGTAATGCGGCGCATCGCCGATCTCGGTGTGCCGTTTGTTCCGGTGGGAATCCGCAGCGTGTCGCCGGAGGGACATCGGTATATGAAGAGCGCGGGGATCGAGCCGATCACCGCCCGTCGATGCTACATGGACGACGACTGGGTCGATCAGGTGCTCGAAACGCTTACCGACACGGTGTACGTCACGATCGACATCGACGGTTTCGACCCCGCCTACGCACCGGGCACGGGAACGCCGGAGGCCGGTGGGCTCGATTGGTTTCAGGTTACGGGGCTGCTTCGACTCGTCGCAGCCGAGAAAAAAATCGTCGGGGCGGACATCGTCGAGGTCATGCCCATCGGCGGACAGGTGGTTACGGAATCACTGGCTGCCCGACTCGTCTACAAACTCATGTGTTACGTCGAAACGCGGGCGTAAGTCCGTCGGAACGGCAGGCATATGCACTCCGTCAACGAATCAAACGCTGAGAAATCGCGCGGGTTACTCCTGCGGAGCGCAGCTCTGCCCGCGGCCCGGGAAAGAGACACGGCAAATGCGCTAGCGCTGTCGTCATGTTCCCTGAGCGACAAGCTGCGTTTCGCAAAGGTTTTGGTAGAGCTTGCAGCGCTCGACGAGCTGCTTGTGCGAGCCCGAATCGATCACCCGGCCTGCGTCCATAACGATAATGCGCGTGGCAAACTGAATCGTGCTGAGTCGGTGGGCGACGATGATGGTGGTGCGTCCTTTGGCGAACTCCCGCAGGGCGGTCTGAATCTTCAACTCCGATTCGGAGTCAATCTGACTCGTGGCCTCGTCGAAAATCAGAATGGGCGCGTCGCGATAGATCGCTCGGGCAATAGCTATTCGCTGACGCTCCCCGCCTGAAAGCGTCGTGCCACGCTCACCCAACACGGCTTCGTAGCCACCGGGAAGATTGCGGATGAACTCATCCGCGTAGGCGCGGCGGGCGGCGTCTTCGGCGCGGGCACGATCCACGTTCGCCTGACCGTAGGCGATGTTTTCCAGGGGCGTACCGGCAAAGACAATCGCGTCCTGACTGACCACGCCGATCTGCCGGCGCAGGCTCGACAAGGAGGCATCTCGAATTTCCACGCCGTCGTACCGAATTTCTCCCGAGTCGGGATCGAACAATCGCGGCAGCAGACTGACCAGCGTCGTCTTTCCGCATCCGTTGGGCCCCACAATCGCGACGGTTTCGCCTTTGGCGATCGATATGGAAACGTCGTTGAGCGCCGGTGCCCCACCGCCGGGATAGGTAAACGACACGCCGCGCAGCTCAATACTTTCTTTCAACGGGGCCAACGTGACCGCATCGACGACACCTGAGGTCTCGACGGGTTGATCGAGCACGCTGAAGATGCGCTCCGCCCCGGCGGTGGATCGTTGGATGCGAACGTATACGTCGGAAAGTTTGCGAAGCGGGTCGAACAGCATCGCCAGTGTCAGACTGAGCGTGCCGAACATCGGGACGGAGAGCGTTTGGTCGATGACGCGACCCGCGAGCCACACCGTAAACGCACTCGCCGCGATCACACCGAGGGTCTCCATCATCGGGCTGAGAAACGCGTCGAGCCGGGCAAGTTTGAGCTGTTCTTTCAGGACGCGCCGATCCACCACGTCGAGATGGGCGCGCTCACACTCCTCAGCCGTGTACGCCTTCACGACGCGAAGGTTCTGCAAGCTGGTGGTCAGCGCCCCGATCATGTTGCCGTACGCCTGAAGAAGTCGACGGTTGGCCTTCTTCGCCTTTCGACCGACGGCAAGAAACATGACCGTCGCCAGCGGCGCGATCACGATGATCATGATCGTAATTCGCCAGTCCAAAAGCAACGCGACTCCGAGCAGAAACATAGCGCGGAGCGGCTCGCGAATCGCCTTGCCGAACAGCGTTACGAGACCTCGCTGGATCTCCTGAATGTCCTGTACGAAGCGGGTCACGAGGTCCGACGTCTGTGTGCCGGAAAAATAACTCATCGGAAGATGCAGCGTGTGCACGTACAGCCGGTCGCGTAGATCGAGCATCGCGTGAAGAACCGCACCGGCGATGAGTATCTCACCGATGTAACGCAACACGTTCGATACGACCACGATCCCGACCAGGACGATGAGTATGTAGCCCAACGTTTGGAGCCGGGTCTCCTTCGCGTCAGGCGGCAGAAACGAAACCGCCCATTGCAGCGCCTTCAATACGGTTCCGATCGGTCGGAGCTCCACCGTAACGCGCTTGGTTTCACCGGGTCGACCGGCCATCACGTCGCGCGGCGTCCCCGTATCCGCGCCGGCGAGCTCGCTAAGCAGCAGCTTGATCGGCCGACCGTCGACGTCCACAAGATCGTCGCCGGGGGCGATGCCCGCGTCGTGAAACGGCGAGTCAACCTCAACGCGCAGAATTCGTACTGAGTCATCCTCTTGCAGAGGTGCAAGGTCGATACCCAACCGGTCGCCCACGACCGTGCGGTCCACCCAGCCGTGCAGACCCTCGTCCTCCAAGAGTATCTTGAAGACCGGAAAGGCGGCCGTAATACCGACCGTATGAAGCCCGGCGAAAGCGACGGTGATCAGCAAACCAAGGACAAGCGAGCGTCGGTAGGGTTTCGTGAAGGCTACGACACGCCCGAAATGCCGCGCGCGGAATCCTCCCGGTGCGGCTCGGTGTGCGTCATCGGCGGAAAGGATCTTGGGATTCATAACAAACGTGCGGCTTGCCGTTGCTGATCACCGATCGGCCGCGGCGGATCAAAGGCCGCGATAGAGTTCGAGGTAACGATCCACCAAAACGGACCAGTCGTATGACTTACGCCCCGCTTCACGTGCGTCGCGCGCGATCGCGGCGCGCTGTGCATCGGAAAGTGTAAGCACGGCTCGCAAGCCGTCACGAATCGCCCCCCGCTGCGGCTCACAAACGCGAACCGCTCCGTTCAGTCCGTCCGGCACCACGCATCTGGACGCCAGAACGGTGACACCCGATGCGACGGCCTGCATGATGGACACACCGGTCGACGTCCGCAAGCTCACCGCGGCCAAAGCGTCCGCCTCGGCGAGGAATCCGCATTGGGAGGCGACATCGGGGGCTTGCACAAACCGTACGCGATCTTCGCCACCCTTGCGGCGGACGGCGGCTTCGAGCATTTTGCGCCAGTCTCCCGTATCCGAGCCCGCGACCAGCACGCTCCAGCCGTCGGCGTCGCCGCCGATCTCCGCAAAGGCCTTGAGCAACGCTACCGAGCCCAGCGCCGGGTCGATCGGACCCAGCATCAACAAACAACGCCCGTCGGCATGCGCTGCCGCGTCGCCCGACCCAGACGGGTGGGCGTAGCGATCAAAGTCCAGTCCGTATGGAAGAACGGTTACGCTCTTGTCGAGGCCTCGGTCTTGCAAGGCGTTCGCCTCAAAATCGGTCAGGGCGGCCAAACGGGCTGCGCCGCGGACCGCACGGCGCTGACTCAACGCGGCCGACCACTTCGACCACAAACCCGTGCGACGAGGGTACGCGTCGGTGAGCGACCCGTGAGGCGAAAGCACGTAGGGCTTTTTCGCCCGGCGCGCCGCCGACGCCGCCTTCGGGGCGAGCGAAAAGTCCCAACCGTGAATGTGAACGACGTCCGCACGACCGATGAGTTCATGCAGCTCAGCAGACCCATCCTGTCCGGCACCATCATCGTTCCATCGACCGGCCGAACTGAAAACCGTCGCCTCGACGCTGCGATTCTTGAGCGCGCGGACCAAGCCCGGCAATGAGACAGCCGGTGAACCGGCGTCCGGGACCATCGAGTCAATCACGTGAAGGGTGCGGAGGGTCACGAGGGGACGGGGTTCCAAGGGGCAGGTCCGAAACACTCAAGCCTGCGCATCACAAGCCGATTCATTCTGGGAGCCGGTCACTCGGGTGCAACGAGCTTCTGCGCCGTAAGATCCTCAGCCGCGGTGGCTGCCCCGCCGGTGCTGAACGCGGTGATCGTAACGCCGGGATCAACGAGGAACAGCATCACGAGCTTATAATCGCCCGTGAGATCGGAATCTTTGATCCTGTCGAACTTACCAATCCCGCTGATCGACCCGACGGGCGAACGGAAGTACTGAACCTCGATCAACTTCTTGCCGTTAACGACAGCCGTCGCGTATTCACCGGCGAGTTTGTACCGCTTTCCGCTGCTATCGGTCACGAAATAGTTCTGCACCGTTCCAACGGCGGCGCTGATCGCCCGACCGAATCCACTGCGGGCTTGGAGAAAACTCGTGTCGAGCTGCAAGAGCCGCTTATCGGCGGGAACATCAAACCTGGTGACGGGAGGATTGGATCCACCGCTCTGCTGATCGACCTCACCGAGCAGGTGGCCGCTGGTGAGCTTGCCTCGCGTGAGTTCCGCGTTCTTGAGCTTCCGATACGCGCGCAGCTCGATGGGCATCTGATCGCCGAACAGCGATTGGCCACCGGTCGTGGCGACGCGCTGTATGTTTGCGCGACTGCGACGCGATCGCCGATTCGAACGACGACCCGAACCGGCTTCGTCGGGCGTAGGTTGAACCGCATCTTGATTGTCGGCCACCTGGGTCACCGGCGCCGCAGGTGCAGGTCGGGCGGGGGCAGGTTGGGGGGCTGTGCTCCCGGACGCCCCGCTCGCCGTTCCGGTGACGGGCGGAGGCACAGACGGCCGCACACTTTTCTCGAAGCTGACCGGCGCTCGCGCTCCGCGTTTGTACTCGACAAAGTCGGGCGTAAATCCCCTCGGCACGGAGAATACCACTTCGATCGGCGCCCGCTGGTCCCTTGGGGAAAACACGTCATCGATGATCGGACGATCGCTCGATCCGTCACGAACATACTTGACGTGGCGATTGATCGGATCGTTCATGTCGGCCTGCTGGATCGCTATGGCGTGGAACTGCTTGAGTAGTCCGCCGTCACGGAGCCGACCGACGAGGCGCAGCTGCCGAGCGGTGAAGACCAACGACTTGCGTTCGTCGCGGGCGCCCTGCATGAGCCTGACCTGGACCATGCGGAATTCATGGCCGCTCTGGGGCTCTATGGGCTCGTACGTCGTCGCCCGGCTTTCACGCTCATCGGCGGGATTCATCCGATAGACGAACTGGGGCTGATCCGCACCCTCAACGGAGATCGAACCGGGTTCGGCGTAGCGCGACACCTCCGCCGGAACGGAACCGACCCACGCGAGCGACTGGATAAGATCCGGATCGTGCAGGTAGAAACTCTCCTTCCCGCTGAAGATTCCGGCGGAGCAGAGCGCAGCCACGCCGGAGGCGAAACGGTCGGGCGCCAGCCAAAGCGAATCGCCGACAGCCGACTCGTCGGCGGGCGAAGGGCCGTCGGCGACGCGGGCGAAGTTCGGCACTCGAGTAAACCCGAGCATCGATCGCCCGAACGGGATCATCGCAAGACAGATAGCTAAAACGCCCACCGTCGTCAGCGCGGTGACAAAACCAAAGAGTCCACCGCCGACGCGATCCACGAACACCGGAAGAAGACAGCTGCGCGTGATGAGCTTATCGAAGAGCATTCGAAGGACGCCCAGTGAGACTCCGAAGATCGCACCGAGCGCCACCGGGTAGGCGTACTCACGTTTCCAGAACTCCGCGACGAAGTTCGTCGCCGCCCACTCGTACGTCCCCAGTGCGACGGCGGCGCAGCACACCGTCAACACGGTCATGATCATCGCACTGAACAAGCCCGACGTCGCCTGACGAAGGGTGATGCCGAGGACGAGAAGCAACATCAACACAACGAACCACATCGTACGACTCCCGCTCTATTTCTTCGCAGCGCCCATACAGCGCAGAATCTCGTTCATGCTCGTCGTGCCCGCGATAACCTTCAACAGGCCTTCTTCCTGCAGATAGTACATCTTGTTCTTGCGGCACTGAGCCTTCACCCGGTTCATCGGAGCACCCTCTTTGATCAGCCCCGCAACCGTCGCATCGACGACGAGCACCTCGAATACGCCGGTACGTCCGACGTAACCGCTGCCGCGACAGGTCATGCATACAATTTCCTTACCCTTGCGGTCCAGCTTCTTTTCCGACGGCGGCCTGTAAAAGTTTTCAATCTTATCCGCCGGAATGTTGAGTTTCTTGAGCGTCGCGGCGTCGGGTACGAAGGCCTCGCGGCAGTCGTTGCAAAGAACACGCACAAGGCGCTGGCAGACGGCACCGACCAGCGCCTTGGCCGCCAGAGCGTTGTCGCCGATCAGCGAGAGATACGTGCTCACGGCATCGAACGTGTCTTTCGCTCGAAGACCAACGTACATTTTTCGATCTTCCGCCGCCGCACGCGTCGCGACCATGGCCGTTTCGTGGTCGTCGCACCGATCGACCATGACGATGTCCGGTTCTCGCCGCAGCACGCTTTGCAACATGCGGGCGTAGTTTACATCCGTATTGCTGCCCGCGAACTCCTGCTGTGTGACGTTGTCAACGTCCAACTGTTTGTTGCGTTCGAGTGTGTGAATGTTGTTGATGTAAGCGTCGTGACTTCGAAGGATGGCGTACTGCGTCGTCGTTAAACCGTTGCCCTCCGGAGCACTGATCAAGAGCAACCCGTGCGATTTCGCCAGAAACTGCTTGAGATTTTCCAGACGCGGCGGCGACATTCCCAGTTCGGGTATGCGCATCAGAACCGGGCCGGAGCCGATGCGGAGGCTCAGTCGCTCGCCGGCCATGGTTCCCGACGTGAGGATCTCCGTCTCGGCGATGGCTCCGGTATGACTCAACAGCGCACAGCGGATTCTTCCGCGTTGCGGTCGTCGAACTTCCTCCACGTTAAGACCCGCTGAACGCTTGAGGTAGCGGAAGATACGCTCGCCGTTCTCTACGGACAGGCCGTCGGGAACCTCCGTCGCGACGCCGTCTACACGGTAGACGAGGCGATACTTATCCTTTCCCGCGGCAAGGTCCACATCACCCGCACGTCGCCAGAGCATGTCGTGGAGAAAATCCTGAACGGCGTCGAACTCAAGCGCCTCCTCGGCCTCAGTCGGAAGCTCCGCGCCCACACCATCGTGATTGGTGATCTGAACGCGCATTCCTTTGTTGGACACAACCTTCTGCGAGCCGTCACGGCCCGTCAATCGCTTCAAGGATGGGAGTGTATTTCAGACGGGCCGATAACAAGAGAATAGCCAAGAAAGGCGCAATGGGTGGATGGGATCAAATGAGATCCAGGCTGGAGGGGGAAGAATTCGGCGATCCAATGGGAATCAGGCCAATGATTTACTGTTTCAATACTTGCGTGGATTCAATCCGGACTATCCCGGCACTACAGCATGACAAGAAAAACGCAGAGGATCTTGATACTGACATGGAAGACCACGCCGCTGATGAGTGGCGGTATGGTTGTATGTCCAGGCCATACGTGAAGGAGGCCTTGGAGACGAGTACAACCACGAAAGATTCATATGGGCTGGATGAGGATACCGGAGATGACTGGATGATAGGATAATTTAGATAATTATAATCGCGCAGTATCCCAATTCTGGGAACCGCAGAAACAAGCCACTAAATGCTACACGTCCACCGACGGGTAAGATTTTCCAATTAATGAAAGGACGCAATGCCGCATACTATTCCAGAACTTCAACAACAAGTCAGTGACTTCCTTACGGACACATCAGACAACCGTGAATTGTCCGAACGGGACAGAGACTATTACGATCATAAGCAATGGACTGCGCCCCAGAAAGCAAAGCTGAAGTCCAGGGGACAAGCCCCAATCGTTGTGAACCGTGTAAAGCCCAAGGTCGAGGGATTGATCGGGCTGTACAATCTGAGAAAGACAGACCCGAAAGCCTACGCCCGGACAGAAAAGCATGACCAAGCCAGTCATGTCATTACGGACGCCTTGCGGTTTGTGGCCGATAACAATGACCTGGACACAATGAAGATGGATGTGGCGGAGGATTTCTGGGTAGAGGGATATGGCGGTGCTATTACGAATGTTCGTGAGAAGGCAAATGGTGAGATAGAGATTACAGTTGATCGGATTCCTTGGGACCGGCTATATTACGATCCACAGTCGAGGAAGAAAGACTTTTCCGATGCCCGGTATATGGGCATGATGATGTGGTTGGGTATAGATCAAGTCAAAGAACTGTTTCCAGATGCGGATACAGACGATCTTTTAGCCGGCGGGACCGATCTTGATGATGGCGAGACATTTGAAGACCGTCCGCGCTTTCAGGACCGGCAGAGGGAGCGTGTTCGTGTAGCGTGGCATTTCTACATTAAGGACGGCATATGGTGGTATGCGATATTTTCGGGGCATAATGTTCTTGTTGAACCGGAAGAAAGCCCGTTCCTTGATGACGAAGGCGAACCAGCAAACATAATCGAGATGGTTTCGGCCAATGTTGACCGGGACAATAACCGATACGGTGAGGTCCGGGGATACATAT
>JADFRO010000273.1 GCA_022561255.1 Planctomycetota bacterium
CATGGGCGATAGTGTAGGCCTGTCGATGCAAACGTAACGAAAGCCGCGTTTTGCGAGCGATGGGGGATCGTAAAGATTCCGTCCATCGAAGATAAGCTTGTATTGCAGCTTGGCGGCGATGACGTCGAAGTCGGGGTTTCTAAACTTGGGCCAATCGGTGAAGACGACGAGGGCGTCGGCGCCGTCGAGCGTTTCGTAGCTGTCGTCGCACATGGTGACCTTCGGACCGAGAAGAGCGGCGGCGCTGCCCATCGCCTCCGGGTCGTGCGCTCGCACGGCCATACCCTGTTCGAGGAACATCTCGATGGCGGCGATGGCCGGCGCTTCGCGCACGTCGTCGGTCCGCGACTTGAAGGCGAGACCCCATACGGCGATCGTGGTTTCGTTGGTGCGCCCCTTAAAATGGTCGATCACCTTGTGTGCGAACAGGGTCCGCTGCCTGATGTTGATGTCTTGAGCGGCCTGGGCGATGCTGGCTGGGTGCGACACCGACTTGCCCATTGAGATGAGTGCGCTGACGTCTTTGGGGAAGCACGAGCCGCCGTACCCTACGCCGGGGAAGAGGAACGCGCTGCCGATGCGCGAATCGGAACCGACGCCGCGCCGAACGCTTTCGACGTCGGCACCGAAATGTTCACAGAGGCAGGCGATTTCGTTCATAAAAGAGATACGCGTCGCGAGCATGGCGTTGGCTGCGTACTTGGTCATTTCGGCGCTGGCGGGGTCCATAATGAACATACGCTCGTCGCGCCGCATGAAGGGTGCGTAGAGTTCGCGCATGATCTCGGCGGCGGCGGGGTTGCTCGCTCCGATGACGACGCGATCGGGACGCATAAAGTCTTCGATCGCGGCTCCTTCCTTGAGGAACTCCGGGTTGCTGACGTAATCGAACGGGTGATCGGTCTGTTTACGGATCGCGTCAGTCACTTTTTTGTACGTCCCGACGGGCACGGTGCTTTTCATGACGATGACGCGGTAGCCGTCCATCTCTCGCCCGATGGTGGCTGCAACGTCAAGGATCGCGGAGAGATCGGCGGAGCCGTCGTCGGCTTGGGGCGTGCCGACTGCGATGAAGATCAGTCGACCATGCTTTACGGCTGCACTCAAATCGGTGGTGAACTTCAGCCGCCCGGCCTTTTGACCTCGAATGACGATTTCGCTGAGTCCCGGCTCGTAGATCGGCATCTCGCCGTCGAGAAGGCGTTTGATCTTGCCTTCGTCGCAATCGACGCACACGACGTCGTTGCCGCTGTCGGAAAAGCAGGCCCCGGCTACGAGTCCGACGTAACCGGTTCCCACTACGGACATGTTCATGACTTCACTCCCGTTAGAATGTCGACGATGCGCTCGGCCGCGTGCCCGTCCCAGAGATCGGGGATGGTGCCCTTTGGCCGGGTGTCGCGAACGGCGCGGTAGGCGGAAAGGATGGCGTCCGTCGAAGATCCGGTAAGACGGTTGGTTCCTTGATCGATCGTAATCGGTCGCTCGGTGTTGTCGCGCAGGGTTAGGCAAGGCACGCCGAGGATGGTCGTCTCCTCCTGAATGCCGCCCGAATCGGTCAGTACCACGGCGGCGTTTGACATGAGCTTGAGAAAGTCCAGATAGCCCAACGGTTCGATCATGCGAAGGTTCTCGATCGAGGCGACTTGCTCACCGAGCCGCATCGTCTCGATGCTCTTGCGAGATCGCGGATGAATGGGGAAGACGATGGGCATGTCCTTACTGATCTCCTTCAACGCCCGCAGAATCGATGAGAAGCGTTCCGCGTTATCTACGTTGGCGGGCCGGTGAAGGGTCGTAAGGGCGTAGTTTGCCGGTTCCACACCAAGCGATGACAGAATCGTCGAGGCGTCGGCGCGGTCCTTGTTGCGCCTGAGCGTGTCGATCATGACGTTGCCGACGAGATGAATCCGTTCGTCGTCGACGCCTTCGCGCTTCAGGTTTTCCACGCCGGCGGGTTCGGTGACGAACAGCAGCTCGCTGATGGAGTCGGTGAGGATGCGGTTGATTTCCTCGGGCATCGTTCGATCGAAGCTTCGCAGGCCCGCCTCGACGTGGGCGACCTTGATGCCGAGCTTCACCGCAACCAGGGCGGCTGCGATCGTGCTGTTGACGTCGCCCACAACGACGACCCAATCGGGCTTGTGTTCGAGGCAGACCGGCTCGAAACGTTTCATGATCTCGGCTGTCTGAACGGCGTGCGAGCAGCTTCCGACCTCGAGGTTGACGTCGGGTTGGGGGATGTTCAGTTCCCCGAAGAACCGGCTGCTCATACGCTCGTCGTAATGCTGACCGGTGTGGACGATAACCAGCGCAACATCCTCGATCCGCCGCAAAGCGTCCACGACGGGTGCGATCTTCATGAAGTTGGGTCTTGCGCCGCAGACGCAGAGGATTCTTTGCATCACCCGATTCGATTCGCCGCTAATGATCCGATAACCTCGAGCGCGCGGCTTCCGCGCGCATCCACGCTGGTATTATCGACCCCGGCGAGAGGCTTCTACAACGAGGTTGATGACCGATGGGCGGCGAAACGTGCCGCTGACACGCTCAAAACAGGGGGTAGAGGAACGGAGCGAGGGGAGACGAGCTTGCCAGGGCGAGCAAAGTGCAGACGATCAGCAGGACGGCGATCAGAGGGATAAGCCACCACTTCTTCTCATGCTTGATAAACAGGAAGAATTCTTTGATGAGAGATTGCTTGGCCATGTTCGGTGCTATGGGTCGCAGCGGTCATCGGACCGTGACACGATCGGCGGTCTCAAGTCCCGCCTCGAGCTCGACGCTGCGTCGCATTCCCTCGGAGAAATCCACGCGTTGGGGTTTCTCCGTCACGATGCAGTTGCCGATCACGAGCACGTCGATGCCCGTGTTGATGAAGGTAGCATACGCGTCTTGCGGAGTGCAGACAATGGGCTCGCCACGGACGTTGAAGGAGGTGTTGATGACGACGGGCACGCCGGTAAGGCGGTGAAACGCGCGGATGAGGCGTGCGTATCGTCCGTTGGCCTGCTCGGTCACGGTCTGTACGCGGCCGGTGCCGTCCTCGTGCGTTGTCGCCGGGATGACTGATCGTTTCTCCTCGCGCACCTTGGGGACCAAAAGCATGAAGGGCAGGTCCATTCCGGCGGGCACGTCGAAGTACTCGTGCACGTGCTCTCTCAGGATCGCAGGCGCGAAGGGTCGGAACGCCTCACGGAACTTTACCTTGGCGTTGATGATGTCCTTCATCTTGTTGTCGCGGGCGTCGGCTAAAAGGGATCGTGCCCCCAACGCTCGGGGACCGAACTCGAGACGACCCTGGAACCAGGCGACGACCTTGCCGTCGGCGATCATGGCCGCCGTTTTGTCCAAGAGTTCCCGCTCGTCTTCGATCGATTCGTACTTCGCTCCGGCTTCGTCGAGGGCGGCGCGAATCTGCTCGTCGGTGAACTGCGGACCCCAAAGGGCATGATCCATCGTGAAGGATCGGGGATTTTTCAGGACCGTGTTGTAGATGTAGAAGGCTGTGCCCAGTGCGCCGCCGGAGTCGCCGGCTGCGGGTTGGATGTAGATGTTCTTAAAGCCCGTGTCCTGCAGGATGCGCCAGTTGGCGACGCAGTTGAGTCCTACCCCGCCCGCGATGCAGAGATTGTCCATGCCTGTTTGCGCGTGAACGTGGGCGGCTAGCTTCACCATAATCTCTTCGACGATTTTTTGACCGCTGTGGGCGATGTCACGGTGAAAATCGGTGAGCTCCGCCTCGGTGGGCCGTTGCGGCTGGCCAAAGAGCGTTGCCCAGCGAGAGCTGATCGTGCGCGTCGTCGAGTAGCCGTGCGTAAAGTAGCTAAGGTTCAGCCGGATGCTGCCGTCGTCCTTGATGTCGACGATCTCGCGGAACTTGTCGAGGTACTTGGGCTTTCCGTAGGGAGCCAGCCCCATGACCTTCCACTCGGCGTCGTTGATTCGAAAGCCCAGGTAGGACGTGATGGCGCTGAAGAGGAGTCCCACCGAATGGGGGAAGCGGAGCTCCTGTTTCATTTCGATTTCGTAGCCGTGGCCGACGCCCCAGCTCGTGGTGGTCCACTCGCCCACGCCGTCGGCGGTGATGATCGCAGCCTCTTCAAAAGGCGAGACGAGAAACGCGCTGGCGGCGTGCGATAGGTGGTGCTGGCAGAAGAGGATTTCCTGATCGGTCTTGAGTTTCTCCTGAATCTCGTCGCCGATGCGCAGTCGGTGTCCCAGCCAAAGAGGCATCGCGGTCAGCCACGGACGGTAGGTGCGGGGCCAATAGGCGAGGATCGTTTCGAGAATGCGATTGAATTTGACCAGCGGCTTTTCGTAAAACGCAATGTGGTCGACCTGATCGATCGTAACGCCCGCCTCGCGGAGGCAGTATTCGACGGCGGTGTGGGGGAACCCGTGGTCGTGTTTTTTTCGTG
>JADFRO010000274.1 GCA_022561255.1 Planctomycetota bacterium
ATGGGCACTAGCATCAACGCATCGCGATGGCAGCCCCTGCTGTTTGGAACCTTCGTACCGTGTTGGGTTCATGGCCGCGAACCCTAGCCGACGCTTGATCTTGCTGCAATACGGAGCGACGCAAACCACGATCACCGGTCACAGAGGCGGCCCGGGCGACACGTGGTCCCCCAGAGCCTACAATCACCCAATCACCCGGGACGGCGACGGACACCCTTGACACCGATCCTCCGAATACGCCGCATGGCATGGAGAGCAAAGGATGAAGCCCAACATCGATCGACGAGGGCGCATCGCACGCGGAATCAGCGGCGGACTCTGGATCGTTGCAGGCGTCACTATGTTGATCGTGGGTTGGCCCGAGTCCGTCGCGTGGCGTTGGAGCGTTAGCCTCTTCTCGCTTGCATTCGGAGGTTTTCAGTTGTACGAAGCCAAGTGCAGCTGGTGTGTTATGCGTGCTTGCGGCGTAAAAACGCCGATGTAACAAGGCCGGTCGCACCGGGCAGCCGGGCTTGACCGGTCCCTCGCAGCGGCACCCTGGCGGTGAGGTGGCCGACGTATGTTTTACTCGCGTGTGGACGAACACGAACGAGGCGATATCGGGCGTATGGCGAGTGTCCCTGTATAGTTGAAAGATGCACGATGGCCACAGCAAAGATCGTTGCGATCGGACCGAGCGAGATCGAGCTGGTTTGCCGGCTCTACAACGAAGTGTTCAACCCGCGTGTGGACACCGACTTCTTCCGGCGTCGGTTTCGCGGGCGACACAACGTGACGACCATGGTCGCAATGCTCGACGATCGGCACGTCGGATTCATCATCGGTTTCGAATTGAGGCCTGCAACGTTTTTCAGTTGGGTTTGTGGCGTCCTACCGGACTTCCGACGGGCGGGGATCTCGACGCAGTTGATGCAGGCCCAACACGCCTGGGCGCTCGACCACAAATACTCGACGATCCGCTTCGAGTGCAACAACCAGCACCGCCCGATGCTCCACGTCGCGATCACGGAGGGGTATGACCTCGTGGGCATCCGGTGGGACACGGAAAGTGCCAACAACGTCGTAATCTTCGAAAAAGGGTTGCATTAACCTCTTCTCGGACCCTACCCGGACCGCTTTGCACGTAAGCCGTCGTCTAGCTGTGTAGGAGCGTCGAGGGGCGAGCCGATATCCCGATGGTATGGTTGACGCCTCGATACCACCGGCTCTGGATCTGCTGCGCGAAGTGGAAAACGTGGCGGCCGATACAGCGATCGTCTCAGCGCTGACGCACATGCAACCTCACGTGCAGTCAGCTGCACTGGACGTCTTGGTCGAACGCAATCACCAATCCAGTATCGCAGCCGTCGTCGCCGCATTTCATTCCTATGATCCAGAGCTTCGACAGCTGCTCTCGAATCGAGCACGCGATCTGCACTCCGGCGTTCGCGCTGCGATGTCGTCGGTCTACTTCGAGGACCGTCAAAGCGCCATCGAACTCCTGCAAAGCGCATGCGACGCCAAGTCGGCCTACCTTCTGGCGGACGCCCTCCGCTATCGATGCAGTCGAACGCGCGAGCTCGCCGCGGTCGCTCTGCAAGAACTTGCGGCGAGCTGGCTGCAGGAGAGCTTCGGCGACGTTAGTAGCGCTTCGCGCCGCGCCGGTGATGAGCGCATTGCCGGGATCGCCCTAGCGCTGAAGGAGGCGATCGAAACATGGGAGATTCATCTACAACCTAAGGTGCTCGTTGCGTCCCTCTGGTTGGGCGATCTTCTTGAAGCGGTCATCAAGGAGAAGCTGCAGCAACCGCAGACACTCATCGGCGACGCGCTGACGACAATCCTCACGTCCGCAACGGACCCGCGCCTAGCAGGCAGCGTCCTTCGCGGGCTCGCCATCCCCGAGCTGAGGCCCGCATGCGTGCGCTCGATCAACCACACCACGACCCCGGTGTTCATTAGAGCCCTGATCGAGGAAAGCTGGCTCGTAACGGACCCATCCATTCAGCACGCATGCCGTTGGATTCGTGAGGTTCATTGGTTGCAAGAATGGCTCGACGCGCTGAGCACGCTCGATGAGGCAAGGGCGTCGCAAGCGCTGCGTCTCGTCGATGCGACCGGCGGTGAACACGAGCACAGAATCGAGTTGTATCGCGCTCTGCTCGCGACCGACAACGTCGCTGTGAGACGTGCCGTGATCCGGCGTCTCGTCGAAGACGACACGGATGCAGCTACGCGAGAACTGACGACGCTGGCAGCGCGAGAATCAGACGAAATCGGGCGCATTGCGGCGGAGGAAGTGCGACGTCGAGGTCCGGTCACGAGCGATCAATCTGCCACGGATGAAAACGCAGCACACGAACTCAGCGAGGAGTCCTCCGACGCATTCGACATTTTCTTTGATCGCTTCGACACGCTCACGTCCGAGCAGCGCCGTGCGGCCGGCGAACCACTTCGACGTGCCCCCCAATACGTCGCAACGCGATTGAAAACCAGGCTGCGGGGCGACGTTGCCGCGCACCGATCGCGGGCGCTGCGTATCGCCCGGTCGCTCCAGCTAGCCGGCTTGATCGATGAGGAAATTTTCCGGCTCGCGCACGACCCGAACCCGATCGTCCGGGCGGTCGCGGTAGCCATGCTGTCCGAGCTACCCGGATCGACGAGCATGCGGATTCTGCGGGCAGCACTCAACGACCCGGACAGCCGGGTCCAGGCGAACGCCATCGAAGCACTCGACCGTCTCGGCCTGGATGCGGCGAGGGACTCAGTTCAGGCGAAGCTCGGATCGCCCAACAGCCGCGTCCGCGCGAACGCCGTCAAAGCCCTTCTTCGTAGCGAGCTAAACGACGCCGCGGAGTCGCTTCTGGATATGCTCGATGACGCCACGCGCGCCCATCGCGTCAGCGGGCTTTGGGTCGTGCAGCGACTGCAACTGCGCACGCTGCTCCCGCGGGTCGCCGATCTTGCCGCGCGTGATCCGGACGAACGGGTCAAGCGGTACGCGCAGCGCGTTCTTGACGAACTCAGCGGCAAGGCTGAGCCATCCCGCGCCGCGGATCCCGAACCCCCAATGCCGGGGATCGTTGATTCGGTGACCGGAGTGAGAAAGTGACGAACCTGCTGCTGCAACTCGACGCATTGACCGACGTCCATCGGGCGATTCGCGATCACTTCCAGAAGGGTGGATCCGCGACGGCGGCCCTTCTGGCAATCTTGGCATTGCTCTCGCTGGTCGCGCTGGCGTATTTTCTCACCGAGTGGCAGCGACGGGCGGCCAATAGGGGGACAATTTACAACAATCCCCACGCGCTGTTCCGTCATTTGCTCGAAGAGCTCAGCATTTCGGGAGACGATCGGAGATGGCTGGAGACGGTTGTGAAGGAAACTCGCACGACCCACCCGGCGACGCTTCTGATTAGCGTCGTACTCTTCGACGAACGAACGTCAAAGTGGCAGGCACGCGGCGGAAAGGCGCAGACCGACGCCGGCTTAACTCGGCGGGTCGCCGCGCTGCGGCGGCGCCTGTTCCCCGGCGCCGGGCCCATCGAGTCAAAGGCGGCGTCCTAGCGGGTCGACGTACGAACCCTCCAGGTCTGCAGCCTAGTCACGCAGCTCGCTGGCGAGCCAATCGCCAAAGCTGATGTCATCGTCACCGTCGTCAGACGTGACGAGTTCGCCGGCGATGATTTGCACGCCGGCCAAGACGGCCGACACTTCCTCTTCACTGCACCCGCTGGTCGTTAGGCCTCCGCACACACAAAGCCCCGTAGTCACGTAGGCGACGATCAGCGATCTCTTGTTCGTCTTATTCATAGCCCGAATCACTCCGTTCTGTTGTTCAACCTCACCAGTCATCCGGTTTATCGGACACCTCAGCTCGCAAGTTCGATAAAATATGGTCCGTGTGCATGGGACGGGGGGTCTTATCGGATCGCCTCCGTCCGGCGATTCTTGCGCCCTCTGAGGGGGACTCCAGCGATCGCGCGGGAAACAAAGCGCGTAGCCCTACTGCGACGCCGCGTCGGGACTCCAGGAGCCGTCCCGGAACCGAAGGGTCCAGCGCCTCAGCGCGGTGGCCCCACGCAGACCACGACCGACGAAGCCATTTCTCCGCCCGAACACGGGGCGGAACCTCGCTTGACGCGGCTGGGAGAAGGCTTTAGCCTGCCCCATTGACCGGTTGTCCGATCGGCGGTATCGCATGTGATCGCCGCTCGGCAGCTTGTCGCCCCTGGGGCATCTCACCGGAAACCGGCGGCCCGGCGCCGCGGTCCGTGAGAATGGACGCACCTCTTCGCGGCGGAGCGTTCAGGTCTCGGCGATGAGTCGGCCGCCGCGACCCTTCACGGCTGTGCGGCTCTTGTGTCACCAGACGGCACCCCCCGGGGTCCGTCGCTCGGACTCCGATGACAGATGCCCGGTGGTGTAATGGTAACACACC
>JADFRO010000275.1 GCA_022561255.1 Planctomycetota bacterium
CCTGATCGCTCGGGCGAAGCAGTTCGACATGCCAGCCGTTGCGATCACCGATCACGGCAACATGTTCGGTGCGATCGAGTTCTATACCGCGGCGCGTAAAGCCGGGATCAAACCCATCATCGGCTGCGAGACCTACCTGGCTGCCGGCGATCGGCGGGAGCGCGAATCCAGGGAAGGGAAGGAGTCGTACCATCTGCTGCTCCTGGCTATGAATCTGGAGGGGTATCAGAATCTGATGCGCCTTTCGAGTATCGGCTACACCGAAGGGTTCTACCGCAAGCCGCGAATCGACAAGGAGGTGCTACGCGAGTTTTCGGGCGGTTTGATCTGTACGAGTACTTGTATCGGCGGAGAAATCCCCCAAGCCTTCCTCAATCGCGATCGCGCCGCCGCGGAGGAGTTGGCCAAGACCTACCTGGAAATCTTCGGGCCGGACCGCTTCTTCGTCGAGCTGCAGGACCATCAGATTCCGGAACAGCAGATGTTGAACCCCGAGTTGGTGGACCTGGCCAACCGGTTGGGCGTCGCCACGATCGCAACGAACGATGTGCATTACCTTGAGGAGGATGACGTCGAGGCGCACGACGTTTTGTGCTGCATTAACACGGGGAGACTCGTATCGGATGAGGATCGCTTTAAGTTTCCATCCGGGGAGTTCTACTTCAAGAGCGGTTCCGCAATGGAATCTCTGTTTCCCGGGAGCGCGGACGCGGTGGCGAATACGCTCCGCGTTGCGGACATGTGCAACCTCGAGCTCGATCTGACGAAACGTCACGCGCCGGTCTACAAGGTTCCGTCTACGATCGTTGATGACGACGGTGAGTCGTTGGACGATGCGGCGTACCTGCGCCGGCTGGTCTATGACGGTGCGAAGGAGCGCTATGGTGACCTGACGCCGGAGCTGCGCGAGCGAATTGACTACGAGCTGCAGGTTGTTACGAGCAAGGGATTTGCGAGCTACTTTCTGATCTTCTGGGATTGCGTGCGGTTCGCACGCGAGCAGGGTATTCCGGTCGGTGCGCGGGGCAGCGGTTGCAGCTCGGTCATCGCGTATTGCCTTCGACTCAGTGCGCCGGATCCGATTCGATACGGACTGTACTTCGAGCGATTCATGGACCCGGACCGTGACGAAATGCCCGACATTGACCTGGACATTTGTCAGAACGGGCGGGCGCGGCTTCTGGAATACGTTAAAGAAAAATACGGGCACGTCGCGCAGATTATCACCTTCGGCACGCTCAAAGCAAAGGCCGTCGTGAAAGACGTCTCTCGTGTGTTGGGGCTGGGGTTCGAGGAGGCCAATCAGTTGACCAAGCTCATTCCCAGCGAGCTTAACATGACGCTGGATCGAGCCTTGTCGCAGGAGCCCGAACTCAAAAAGCGTTACGACGCCGATCCGCTGGTCAAGCGCATCGTCGACGTGGGGCGCCGGCTTGAAGGCGTCGCGCGCAACGCGGGGATACACGCAGCCGGTGTCGTCGTCGCCGATTCACCGTTGGTAGAGCGTCTGCCGTTGTACAAAGCGGCGGGGCAAGACACGATCGTGACCCAGTACGATGGTCCCACAGTCGAAAAGGTTGGCCTGCTGAAGATGGATTTCCTGGGCTTGCGTACGTTGACGACGCTGGAGCGTGCGCGGCAGCTCGCCGAGAAGTCGTCGGGCCGATCCATCGACTTGTCCACTGTGGAACTCGACGATCCGAAGGTCTACGACCTGTTTGTACGCGGAGACACGCGCGGCATTTTTCAGTTTGAGTCCGGCGGAATGCGCGACGTCATCATGCGCATCAAACCCAACCGCATCGAAGACCTGATCGCAGCCAACGCGCTGTTTCGGCCCGGTCCGATGGAATACATCCCCGACTACGTGGCCAGGAAACACGGTGCCGCCTGGTCTACGCCCCATCCGATCATGACGGACATCCTGTCCGAAACGTACGGGATCATGGTCTATCAGGAGCAAGTGTCGCGGATCGTGAACCGTCTCGGGGGCGTCGAGTTGAAAGCGGCGTTTCGGCTCGCCAAGGCGATCAGCAAGAAAAAAACTGAAATGATCGAAGCGATGCGCGAACCTTTCCTGGAAGGGTGCGTCAAGAACGGCGTGAAGCGCGGCGTCGCGGTTGAAGTGTTCGCCGATATTCTCAAGTTCGGCGGCTACGCGTTTAACAAGGCCCACTCGACCGGGTACGCGCTTGTGGCGTTTCAGACGGCGTGGATGAAGACGTATTTTCCCGTTGAGTTCATGGCCGCCCTCATGACGTTTGAAATGTCCAGTACCGAGAAGGTCGCCGACTACCGCGACGCGTGCCGCGAAATGCGAATCGACATCGAGCCACCCGACGTCAACCGTTCAGAGTTGGATTTCCTGGTCGACCACGCGCCGACGGAGGCGGGGCAGCCATCCGCCGGCGGGTCCATACGCTTTGGTTTGGGTGCGATCAAGGGCGTGGGTGCCAAAGCCGTCGCAGCCATCGTCGATCAGCGCGAAGCCGACGGTCCGTTCACCGATCTCTTTGATTTCTGCGAGAGGGTCGACCTGTCGGCCGTCAATCGCGGAGCGATCGATGCGCTGATCTGTGCGGGTGCGTTCGACAAGACCGGAGGGATGCGCAAGGCTTTGTGCGACGTGTTGGAGGGCGCGATGGCAGCCGGGCAGACCGCACAACGCGATCGTCGTGCCGGGCAGATGGCGCTCTTCGGTGGCGAAGGCGCCGGTGGCGCAATGGATTCGGCTCCGTCTGGGAAGCTCACGTCCGCGGAGTGGAGCGAGGCGGAGATGCTCAAGCGCGAGAAGGCTGTGCTTGGCTTTTACATTACGCGACATCCGCTCACGAGTCACGAAGCGCTGCTGGCGGCGTGTGCGACGGCAACGACAGCGGAGCTTGCCAAGATGGATGACGGGAGGGCAGTGATCCTTGGGGGGATGGTTTCCAGTGTGCGAACGGTGACGGCGCGCACGGGCCGCAACGCCGGCAAGCAACTCGGGATCGTTACCTTTGAGGATACCACGGGTAAGGTCGAAGCGATCTTGTTTCCACAGAAACTCGCCGAATACCGCGCTCTCCTGGTTCCCGATGCGATACTGTTTCTTGAGGGTGAGGTCGATCGCAAACGCGAGGAACCCTCCGTTCGTGTGTCGCACGTCGTGCCCGCAGACAGCGCGGCTGAGACGTTCGCCAAAGCGCTTATTCTCGACGTTCGCAGTGATGTGGTGATCGAGCGACTTGCGGACGTTTTGCGTGAGCATCGCGGTTCCTGTCGCGTCTATCTGGACGTGGCGACGACCGACGGTCTGGTTGTTCAGATCGAGTGCCATCCGGAAATTCGCGTGCGTTGCACGCCGAAGCTGTTTGAAGACTTGCGCCGGGTCGCACCGGACGCCACGCCGCGTGTGCTGGGGCCAAAACGGCGCGCGATCCCTCTCGACCCTGGCGCAAGCTCGATTTTCACGCCAACGCGCCCCGTCGCTCTCGCCGCCGTATAGTTCATTTCAGGTTTTAGGGCCTCGCTTGTTGCCTGCGAGCCGTCACCGACCGCCAGGACTTTCGGTCGCGCCGCCGATAAGATACTCGCTCCCAACCGTCCCAGCGGGGTCTGGTTATCGGAATAATCGGAATCCATCCGGGAATTGACAGGAATCGGTGGGAGCGGACGTCTTTCAGCGTGGTTATGGCAATGCCGGTTAGGACAGATGCAGAGGCGGAAACGCCGGTGGTCGAGGCGATTCGTGGCGGCGACCGCTACGCGTTTGGTGAACTGATGCGCCGGCAGAATCGATGGGTCCGATCCGTTGTGTTCGGCGTTTTGGGTCGAAGTGATTGTGTCGACGATGTGTGTCAGCAAGTGTGGACGTCGGTTTGGTTGCGGATCAGCGAACTTCGCGACGCTTCCGCCTGGCGACCTTGGCTATACCGCCTGGCGCGGAACGCGGCCGTTGATGCCGGTCGAGACATCACTCGACGGCGCCTGCGAACGCAAGGAGCAGCCGTCGAAGAGGCGGCGCGACTGCAGCCCGCATCTTCAACAGACCGCCGGATGGCACAGGCGGAGCAGCATCGCGAAGTTCTTTCCGCTATCCAAGGTTTGCCGGCGATCTACCGTGAGCCGTTCGTGCTCCGTCACGTTAACGGCTGGAGTTACAAGGAAATCGCGAGCGTGATGGAATTACCGGTTGATACCGTGGAGACGCGTTTGGTTCGGGCTCGGCGTTTGCTGCGAGAAACGCTCAAAGACAAGGTGGCATAGAAGTCATGTCAAACATTGATGAAAATCTCGAACGATTGATCGTCCGCTCGCTCGACGGCGACTTGAGCGAGGACGAGCAACTGGACCTCGACCGTGAGTTGATTCGCAATCCCGACGCCCTTCGGTTGATGGAGGAGTACGGATCGATCGACAGGCTCGCCGTA
>JADFRO010000011.1 GCA_022561255.1 Planctomycetota bacterium
CGAGAGCCGCATCAAATCGCCGACTTCACCGAGTTTGCCCGGTTCGCGGTGGGCGAGTTCGAGAAGTATCTGGTTCGCCGAAATCGCCAGCCGCGCCGGCGCATCGGGAAACGAAACCAAGAAATCATGGAAGGCCGCTTCCGCCGCGTCGTACTTTAGATCCGCGAGCAGACAGTAACCTTCGAGAAACATCATCTCTGACGAGAAGTAGCTATGCGCCGCCAGTCGTTTGCCACCGCCGGCCGTTAGCTGCTCGATCCGCTGCGCCGCCTCCAACATTTGATCCAGCGCGATCAGCGACTTGATCTCGTACGCCGCGGCGTTTGTCGAAATGAAGGGGCTGGTGCTCGAAACGAGCGCCGCCATCCGCCGCGCACATCCGGCGTAATCGTCCGCGTCGTAGGCGTCCAGCCCTTCGCGGAACTCGCGCGACAGCACAGCCAATCCCTGCGTAAGAAACTCCTCGCCGTCGCAGTCGTCACATTTCGACCATCGCGTGCGAATCAACTCCGCCGCTGTCGCGGGCGCACCCGCGTTCGAACCCAGCGAAGCCACGAACCGGTCTACGACGCCGTCTTCAGAGCCACCGGCTACGCAAACAGACGCCGCACCGAAAAGACCGATGATCAGCGCCGCCGAGCTTAGATACCGCCGACAAAGTTCATGGACTTGCAGCGCCTGTCCCGTAGTTCGAAGAAAATTCCTCATAATTCGGTAGCTCCCCCGGACCTACTGGTCGCGGTCGCGCATATCCTTGGCGATCTCCTGGCACTCGAGTTGTCGAGTCGCGAGTTTGCGCAAGACCCTCATTCCGCCCTCGGCGGTTTCGTCACCCTCGGCGACACTCCGCTGGGTCGCCAACGTCCGCGTGTTAACGCGGTTTTGACTCGCGCGCAGCAGCCTGAGTTCCGCCGACTTTGGCAGGAGCGGCGGATTACCGTCCGACTTCGACCCCTGACCGTCCTGCTGTTCACTTTCCTGTTGCATCTTCTTGACCGCAGCCAACAACTGTTCGAGCGTCTCGACGATCTCTTGCTCGATGGTCTGCGTCACCCGCCCAACCTTCCAAACCGCCAGGCGTTCTGCAACCGTCTCCATATCCTCCCCGAGTTGACCAACGATTCGCGGGAAGGCGATCGTGGTTCCCTCTTCATCCAGGATGTGCAAACAGGTGGCCGCCTGCTTGGCCAGCTCTCGCTCGTCAGTGGAAAGATCGGCCAAGCGAAGCCGCTCCGCCCGTTTGAAATTGTCGCGCCCCACCTCGTCGAGCGTAAGGGTGGCCTCGTTGATCGGCCGCTGCTTGGCGAGCAGCTCGCGGAAACGCGATTCCAAGTCGCGCAGCGCCTCCTCGCGCTCCTCCTTACGCAGTTGTTCCAGGGCTTCTTCGAGCTCCTTTTTCGCCTCTTCGAGTTTCTCGATCGCCTCGTCCTGCTTGGGCACCGCCTCGCCCGCGGCGTCCTGCTCAAGCGACTCAGCCGCGTCTCCCATCGACTGCTGCGCCTGATCGAGCTTCTTCTGTGCCGACGGGCTGCCCTGAGACGGCTGACCAGACTTACCGCCGGATTTGCCTTCCTGTCCCTGCGACTCTCCGTCTTTTTTCATCTGCTCGGAAAGGGCCTGCGTCTCTTCCTTGACGGACTGCTGCTCCTTCGAGAGCTCTTCAGCGCTTGGCTGCTGCTCGAGCGCCGCCTTAGCTTTTTCGAGCTTTTCACGAGCCTCTTCGAGCGCCTCCTCAGCTTCCTTCTGCTGCTCCGCGCGACTTTGCTGATCGCTCTGCTCCATCGACTCGGCTGCCTGCGACATGGACTGCCCGCCGCTTTTTGTCGACTCGGCCGCCGCCGCCGCCTGCTCCCGAGCTTCCTTCATCTGCTGCGAATCCGCCGACTCCGGCGGTGTCGTCTTGGCGATCCTGCTAATATCTTCTGCGAGCTCCTTCGCCTCGCGAGACAAGTGTCGCTGCTCCTTGGCCTGCACGCCCGCCTTGGAAGGATCGGTCGCCTCGGCGTCGGACCGTTCGGAGAGCTTGGCTTGTTGCTCGGACATCGCCTTCAAGCGCTGGAGCGCCTGGTCGATCTGCTGCCCCATTCGTTTGGCAGCCTGAGCTTGCGCTGACGCATTCCGCACAGACTCCTGCTGCTCCAGCAGCTCGTTGACCCGTTGGCGATACTGCCGAAGCCGCTCGATCTCGTCGCGACGGTCTTCGTTGTCGCTATCGCGCTCCAGCAGAATGCTGAGCAGCCGGTCCGCATCGGACAGCCACGCGGCCTGTTGATCAATCGCAGCGTGGAGCGACGACGGATCGTTGATCAGTGTGATAATCTCGTCGAGCTTGTCTGAAAGCCCAAGCTCACCTGCGCGAGACAACGCCCGTGCAAGGCGGGCCGCATTCTCCGGCTCCCGATCCGCAAGCTCCTCACTCAATCGAAAGACACGATCCTCGAAACGTCGAAAGCGATCCCGAATCATCTCCTCTTTCGAGGCGAGCGCGTTAACTTGCTTTTCCACCGCTTCGTCGGCGTTCGTCTCTCCTGGGGGCGCCGGTTCCTGCGCAGCCACACCTGAGATCGGAAAAACCGCAGCCAGCGCGAGCCTCAACGACAAGGAGGCCCATCGGCTTCGCTTCGTTCGCACGCTCATGCTCGACTCCCGCCGTCGCGACAACGCGACCTCACATCCGGGCTAGTCCTCAAAGACCTCGCCCGCCTGCTCTTCCAATGCATCCTTCGCCTCGGTCCGCAGTTCGTTCTGCAGTCGAAGAATATCACGAAGCATCGTTATCGCTTCCTGATATCCCTCCCATTGTATCATACTCGCCAGGATTTCCCGCATTTGTAACAAAAGTGCCACCTGTTGCGGATCAATCCCCTCCGCCGACTCACTCTCATCGCCGAGCGACCATCGCCGGATCGACGCTACAGCCTCAGGAAGTCCTCGTTTGGTCAAATCCGTCAGCGGCAGGGAAATTTCCTCACCCAAACGCTCCTCAGCCGCCTCGGTCGCCAATTGATTCGTCCGCAGCTCAGCGAGCAGCTGCTCGATCTGCTGGCGCACGACGTTCACGGAACCGGAGATGTTTCGCTGACGACGCTCAAGCGCGCCGGCATGAGCGACGAAGGACTCCGAATCCTCAGCCGCCGCCGCACGCCCCAGCAGCGTCAGCAAGTCACCGCGTAGCTGCTCCTGCGAATCGATCAGACGCTCAAAATCCATGCGAATCTCTTGCTCACGCTGGGCAAGCTCGGCCAGAAGTTCGTCGGGCGTGACCACACGAAACGTCAGCTCCGGCGAGTTGGCTACGTTCGGCCCGGAAACGTCGTCGAAGTCAGCCGCCGTGGCAACGAGCATCAAACGCTCGCCCGGCTCGACGCCCTGCCTGGCAACAGGCCAGTTCACGCTTGTGGTGAAAGACGTCGTATACGGCTCAAAGGTGGGCAGCTCGATCAAACCCTCGCGTGTGTCGTCGCGCGTGATACGGTAGACGAGTTGAGCGCTCGCCAACCCGTACGTATCGGCAAACTCCAACTCCATCGCAAGAACCGCCTGCGGTGTGATCATCTCTCCCGCCGCGCCGAGCTTCAGACGGACCCGCGGCGGTTCATCCTTCATCATGCGCAAGGCGAAACGCACCGGATCACGGTTCGTCAGATCGAACTCGTCCACCAGTGCGAAATGGTAGGTGCGTGTTTCATGCGGCGTGATCGTTATCGCGTAACGATCCGCTTCACCCACGGCGTCACCGATCCACTGCGTCCCCGCCATCAACGTCGCCGATACAACCGGCTTGTTCGTCTGAATCGAAAACGTCACATCGCTTCCCGGCAACGTCTGACCGGCACGCTGATCGTCCGCCAGCGTGAAGGATTCGAGCCGAGCATACGACGGCGGTGACACGCGGATCTCAGCGCGTACCACCCCAGGCCGTTCCAGCAGCCTCGCGTTGTAGGTCGCCGTAACGTCATCGCCACCCTCAAGGCGGAACCGAAAATCCTCTTGCGCCTTCTTGAACGTATATCGGTAGCGATAAGCACCGGCGCTCCCCACCGTCGTCATCGTCTCTCGACCACGCTCCCCCGACGCCGTCTCGTAGAAGAGCTCCACCTCCCTCGGCTCGACACCGTGGGCATAAGCCTGAATCACGAGATCGTCCCCGCGAGCGCCGACCAGTTCGCCGTCCTGCAGCTCAACGATCAGATGTGTCTGCTTTGGCCAATCGATCTCTTGCAGAAGCACGTTACGCGCGAACCACAGCCGCATGGTGTCGGGCATCCCCAGACCCGCCGCCAGACCGGCACCGAGACAAAGCGCCACGACCAACAGCGACCAGCGAGCCCGTAGCGGATTCAACACCGCCGAAAAATCGACCGCGCGCACCGACGAGCCCGCCCGATTCACGACAGACGCCATCAGCTCAGCCGAATTCGCCGCAGGGGAACCGAAGTCCCCCGATGAAAACCGAACCGCCGAAATCAAACCCGACGATAGTTGCGGAAAGCGGCGCTCGACGAGATTCGCAATCTCCGCAGCGCCGACCGAAACGCGAAGCGGACCGATCACGCGAGTCCAAATCACCCGTATCGCGCCCACTACGATTAGACCCAACAACGCCGCCCGCATGCTCCACCGCATTCCGTGCGAACCGTAGTCCAACAGAAACTGAACCCCACACGTTGCGAACAAAAACACAAGCAGCCGCGCAACGCCTTCGAGCCACACGTACCCGCGCAGACGCACGGCAACCGCCTTGAGGCGACGTGTCACCGAAGCGTCCAGCGCTGGAACCGTTTGGATGGTCGATTGACTCTTCATTTCAGTTATAAAAGGCGATTCCACTTGCGCACGGCCCACTCCACACACAAAAGCGTCACCAAAAGTGCCAGCGTCGCAGCGTTATCCCAAAGCGTCGTCGGGCGCGAACGAATCGGTATCTCCTCGTGCAGATCGGGGATCGATCGGGCAAGCTCGCCTGATTCATCGACGTTCCAGTATCGCCCACCAGCCGATTGTTCCGCCAGAACCCTAAGCGCATCCTTATTCATATGCGGCCTTAAGATCTCCAGATTCGGACGCGATACCACGACTTCTCGCTGAACGTACTGCGGCTCGTCGACACGAGCATCGGGAATGCGAACGCGAACGCGATAGCTTCCGACACGATCCGGCACGAAGCGCCCCTCAAACCACCCAGGCCTATCGCCGCGGGCCATCAGCTCCAACTCACGCCGCTCGCCCTCGACTTCATACGAGGCGACGACACGATCTCGCTTGAGCGGTTCGTATCGCGAGTCCAATAGACGTGTCGTTACCGTCACCGCCTCGCCGATCGTGGGGCGTTCGTTTTCCACAATGAGCGTCGCTCGCTTGCTTCCCCCCAGAAGCTTACCTTCCGCCAGGTAGCGGATCAGTTGTACCCAAAATCGATCGTAATAACGTTCGCCAAACCGCCGCCACCGCCAGGTCGAATCGAACGCAAGGAACGCTGTTCGACCCGCCCCAACGAACTGCGTCGCCGCCAAAACGTGCCCGCCGTCGGAATTCCGCATTCGTGGGCTGCCGTGACGCATCAGCACCGTTGCAACCTGCTTCGCTCGAAGCACGGGATAGTGCCAGTAGACTTCACCGATGCCCCGCCAGGCGAGCTTGGCCGCGATCGCGTCCCCGGAGTCACGGATCACCGGATGGGAAAACGCATCCTCTGGAATCTCTATCGGGGAACTGGTCAGCTGGTAATGTCCAACCTGGTTGAGCACCAGATCAGCCTCCGGATCAAACGTAACCGGCAGAAGGGCAAGGAGCTTTTTCAGTGAACGTTCACGAAGAAACGCCGGCGACCGAGGACGCGCAGCCGCGAAGAGCAGCCCGCCGCCGTGCTCCGACACGAGGGTATCCGCCAGCTCGCTCCACGATTCGTCGAATTCCGATTTGTCGGGGTCCATCAGGATCACGACGTCGTAGTCGAACAATTCCTCAGCCATGATCGGCAGATGATCAATCACCGTATCGCCGTCACGTACCGCGCTGACGTCCGCCGACTGGAGCCAGCAGCTTAGATCGAACGTGTCGTCGCGTTCCAGCAGCGTCGTGACATACCGATAGTCCCAGCTCGGCCCGCCCGCGACCAGCAGCACACGCGTTTTCGCGTCGATTACGGAAACGCTTACTTCCTTCGTGTTATCGTCGGTGACCGACTCGTCATCCACCGGCGTAACGCTTAACGTATAAACGAAGCGCCCGACGCGATCCTGACGGCGCTCGAACGTGACCGGTGCGATCGCTCCGCCCGGTCCGACCACCACGCGGCGAGAGTCCACACGCTTCGACTCGCCCCCATCCGTCACGTTCCGCTCCGAAAGCGTCAGGTGGAGCGACTCTCCCGCAAGACCTTCGGCTGTAAGACCCACCGTGATCGCAAACGGATCCTGCTTGAACACGTTTTGCGGAGCGAGCACTTCAGCCACGCGCACGTTCCTGGGAGCGGATGGATCGCCCAGCCCGATCACGTGCACGGGAACGCCCCGCTCGCGCGCATAGCGTGCAACCACTTCCACCGGCGCTCCGCGATTCACACCACCGTCGGTCATTACGACAATCCCCGCGATCGGAGCACCGCCGACCGACTCGAGCGATCGCCGAAATGCACGCTCAAGATTCGTAGCGGACCCCAAAGCCGTCAGCTCAACGTTCACCGCGTCGATACCCGAAAGACCGGAAGCGGACGTCTCGGCAGGCTGCGCCTCGGGATTCACCGAATCCAGCTCGCCCGTAGGTGTCGCGTTCGACGCGTACTCACGCGCCGCGCGAACGGTCGTGACGTGATGCGCCTCGTCACTGAAGGTGTAGATCTTCACGCGATTGTTGTTGGCCAGATCACGCAGGAACTTCCGCCCATCATCTTGAAGAATGCGGTTCACCAACTCCACACGACGGACGGACGGAAGCTGCGAAACACCGAGCACTTTCTTAACGCTCGCCGCCGTCGCCGCGTCTCGGTAGTTGTCCGCCAAGTCCATGCTCGACGACTCGTCCAACAGAACGATTGTGTAGGAATCGATCCAACGCCGCAGAATCTTCACCCGTACCGGTTCCAGCAGGATAACCCCAAGTAGGAGAATCACGACGCAGCGCAGCGTCGCAAGGAACATTCGCACACGCGTCGACGCACCGATGCGTCCCTCACGTCGATACATCCAAACCACAACCCAAACCGCCGCCGCCGCGAGCGCTACGGCGCCGACCGCGAACCAGCCCTCCGGCAGATGGCGCAGCTCGGTCACGAACTTTGTCTCGTCGCGCCCGACGGCTGCAACTATTGGATGGATCAGATCGTCCGTCATAACACCGCGCGCCCGCGTGCCCCGCCGATGATGCCCAAAAAAACCGCTTGTCGGATTCCGCCCACTACCGCCGCTGCCCCCACCACCAAGCGAGCCCCTGCTCAACCATTAACACAACAAGCGCTAGGACAACGACCAGCCGCCAAAGCTCCATCCGAGCCTCGTCACCGCCGGGCAACAATCCCGCCAACCCCTCAACATAGTCGAAGGGCAATCGGCCCATCGCACTGTTTAGCTCGCTTCTGCGAGCCATAGTCAGATCACTCTCATGGGGATCAACGTTGACCGCCACCAATCGCACACGCTCACCACCCTCGCGGCGACGCAGAACGAATTGATACAAACCGCTGCGCTCCGTGTGTTCCCAATGCACAACCAGACCCCGCCCGTCATCCGACGGCGTAGCCGTCACGAACGCCTCCGGCTCGTTGGGATACGCCGGCGAGCGAACGATCGCATCCGGCTCGAACACGCCGGCGTCGAGGGGCAAATCGATGGGACTACCGACCCTATGCTCGGCAGGCTGCTCGGCACCCGCAGCCACGTGGTGGATGAGCTCGAGAATCACCGGCAAAAACGTGGGATGATCGGGCCACAGATTCCATTCCTTGTCCGCGGAACTGGCGAGCAGCACGACCCGACCTTCACCGAAACGTCGCTCAACAATAGCCGGACTTTCCTCCGCATCGTCGAACCGCGCGATGACGTTGACGCCACGACCGGTCGTCTGCAATCCCTCCTGATCCGTCGAACCTTCAGCGGCATCCTCGGCGGGTTGGCATCCGAAAAACGCATAGAACGGGATCCGCCCGATTCCGATCGGATCGTCCTGGCGACTGACGCCGCGAAGGGCTACGTGAAGCCGATCGACGATCACCAGATGCACCGGGTCGCCGGGCCGAGTCACCTCCGTCAAACGCACCGGCGACAGACCCTCGCCCGCGCGAAAAAACGCCGCGTTGAACAACTCCGCGTCGACCTGATCGCCCAGGAAAAACATCACACCACCGCCACGACGGACGAATCGCTCCAAAGACTCCATCGCCGGCTCGCTGATGCGATAGACGTTGGCCAAGATCACGGCGTGAAAGTCGCTCAGCCCGAGGGTATCGAGCTCCGCCTCATCAACGATAACCGCCTCGTATCCGCTAAAGACCTCTCCCTCGGGTCGAAGAGCGGTGGCAAGTAGCGAGACCTCGTCGTCATACGGGTCGGCCGATGGCTCTCCGTTCACCACGAGAACACGCACCGCGCCAACCACGGGAGCGGACAGAAAGCGTGTGTTGTCGATCGCAAGTCCGTCCTCCGGCAGCTCCACACGAACAGCCTCGTCGCCCACCCGGAGAAACTCCAACTCCATGCCTACGGAAACGTCCTGATGCTCGTCCAACGGTCCAAGATTCTTCGCGGCTTGCGGTCGACCTCCGACACTCACCCGCAGGGAAACCGATCTCGAATCTGCGCCGCGTGGTTGGCAACTTGAGCCTCGACAATCCCCGTAGTGCCCGCAACCACCTGCCCGCCTCGCAGTGACAGACCGATTACAGCGGTGTTGCCCGCATCCTTCTCGCCAACGTTAACCAGCGTCACGCTCAGCCCACGATCGTCAACCGCCCACGCCTCAAGCGCCTCCGACAACGCGGGACCGAAACGCGCGCCGCTCGAAGAGGCGCCGCGCTGCGCCCAATCGGTCCGCTGAAAATCACTGATCACGTAGACGGCGGCGCTCAAGATGTCGGTGTCGCGGCTTAAATAATCCGCGATTCCGGAGAATACGCCCGGCAAATCGATCCCGCGCTCGGAAATGGTCAGCCCCTCAAGACGCTCCAGCAATTGCTCCCACTGCGTGTCATCCAAAAACACGCCGGCTACCACCGGTTGATCGACCGCGGTCATGCGTAGGATCGTCACCGTGTCGTCGGGCGAATCTTCACGAACTCGAGCAACAAGGCGCCGCACCGCCTCCTTCGCCCGAGCGAAGGGCGTTCCATCCGGCGACGCGTAGCCCATGCTGAACGAGTCGTCCAGAACGAACACGCGCTCGGTTTGCCTGGCGCCGCCCCAGGCCGCCGAAACATCAGCCGGGCTTAGAAATGGTCGTGCGACCATCAGCCCGAGAAGGAAAATGGCCAAACAGCGCAGCGCGAGAAGAATCCACTCCTCCATCCGAATGCGTCGCCGATTACGCCGCTCAGCGTCGATCAGAAAATCCATCGCCGCCCATCGGATTCGTTTGAACCTTCTCCGCGCGAGCAGATGGATCAGGATCGGCACAGACATCGCCGCCGCACCCATACCAAGCAGGGCGGGCGCAACGAACGCAGCTAACGTGGAAACCGCCGAACCCGTCATGACGCGCGCATCCTTCGACCCTCCGCCACGATCGAAAGTGTACGTAGCGGCTTGACAACCATTACGCCCTCGCTCGCCGCCGTCGCAGTCGCGACGCCAAGAACGTCGTCAACGCCACATCCAGCGGATCGGCCGTACTCACCAGGGTGTAATCAATCCGCGCGTTAAGACAAGCCCGGCGTATCTGATCCACGTGCGCATTCAACGCCTCCAGATAGCTGGCCCGCAAACTCTGCGGATCGGTCAGAATCTCTTGGTCCAAATCTTCCAAACCTTCAAAAAGTGTACGATCGGCAAACGGAAACTCCAGTTCATCGTGATCGAGCACGTGAAGAACGAGCACGTCATGCCGGCCATGACGGAAGCGCTGCAACCCGCGCACGATTCCGTCCACGTCCGCCAGAAGATCCGACAGGATCACCACCATGCCGCGCTGCGGAAGCGCACCCGCTATTTGCGGAAACACGGCGTTCAGATCGGTCTTGTTCTCCGGCGTGCTCGCCTCAATCATCCCAGCAAGGCCCACGAGCGATGCACGGTTGGTCGACACGGGGAGCTGCCGGCCGATCACGCTGTCGAAAAGCGTTAGCCCAACGCCGTCCTGTTGATAGATCAACAAGTGCGCCAGGGACGCGGCAAGCGTGGCTGCATAGTCCCACTTTGTCATGCGCCCCGTCCCCGGATGCTTCGGATAGGACATCGATCCGGAGCAGTCCAACACCAGGTGGACGCGCATATTGGTCTCTTCTTCGTACTCTTTGATGAAGTACCGGTCGGCCTTGGCGTAGACGCGCCAGTCGATGTGACGGATGTCGTCACCAGGAACGTAGGGCCGATGGTTCGCAAATTCCACACTGAATCCCTTGTAGGGACTCTTGTGCATGCCGCTCACAAACCCCTCGACAACGTGGCGGGCACGCAACTCAAGACGTGAAATCTTGCTGAGAACCTCAGGTTGAAAGTACTTTGCGAATCCGGTCATCGCCGTCCAAGTGCGTCGTATGAGGTTCGATTGTAGCGAGCAGGTCATCCACAACGCGGTCCGTTGTATACCCTTCCGCCTCCGCCGAAAAGTTTGTCACAATGCGGTGTCGAAGCACGGGATGGGCCAACGCCCGAATGTCCTCCGACGCGACGTGAGCACGACCGTTCAGCGCCGCGCGAGCCTTACCGCCTAAGATCAAAGATTGCACCGCGCGCGGACCGGCACCCCAAGTAATCATCCGCTTGACAAAATCCGGGCTGCCGGCTTCATCCGGACGCGTCGCACGCACCAAATCGAGTGCGTAACGCAGGACGTCAGGCGCCGCTGGAATCTGACGCACCAGCCGCTGGTACCCAAGGATGTCGTCGCCGGAGAGCACAGCCTCGACCTGGGGATCCGATTCGCCCGTCGTACGGTCGGCGATCGCGTACTCGTCGTCGTAGGAGGGATAATCGATAAAGACTTTCAGCAGGAAGCGATCCTGCTGCGCTTCCGGCAGCGGATACGTTCCTTCCTGCTCGATCGGGTTCTGCGTTGCCAGCAAAAAGAACGGAAGTGTCAGATCGTGTCGCACCCCGCCTGCGGTTACGTGACGCTCCTGCATCGCTTCGAGCAAGGCCGCCTGCGTCTTGGGTGGGGTACGGTTGATCTCGTCCGCCAGGATGATGTTCGCGAAGATCGGTCCCCGCAAGAACTTGAACTCCCGCTTGCCCGTCGTCGGATCATCCTGAATAACCTCCGTCCCCGTGATGTCCGAGGGCATCAGGTCGGGCGTAAACTGAATGCGGTTGAACGAAAGGCTCAGACATCGCGCCAACGTCGAGATCATCAATGTCTTGGCGAGCCCGGGTACGCCTTCGAGGATACAGTGGCCCCCCGCGAACATCGCGATCAGCAGTTGATCCAGAACTTCACCTTGCCCGACGATCACCTTTCCCAGCTCTTTACGAATGCGCGAATAGGCCAAGCGAAGCCGCTCGATCGCCTCCACATCACCCACCGCGGGTGATTCGTTCTCCGGATCAACCGCCTTGTTGTCGTCAATCATCGTCTACTCCAAAAAAACCCGCTCCATTGCCGATCATCCCCCACCTTGCAACAACCGCATCGCGACCATCCGTTACGGCTGCATGATCGGGAGCTGCTTATACGGGAGCTGTAGAATAATTAGCGCAACCGCCGTGTCGTAAATGTCCCCGACTCGATCCGCCTGAAACGAGCCGTCGAGCCGCTGCTGCGAAAGAATATAATCACGCCGCTTCGGGTAATACTCATCCCAAGACGGATCGGACGACACGAACAGCGCCTGGGCCCAGTACAAATGGGCGTACAGATCATGTCCGCCGGTACGCTCCCCAGGTCGTAGCCGCTCTTTACAAAAGTTCGCCGCCTTCTTGGCCCGTGGACTATCGTATTCGCCCGCGTTGTACCAGCACAGTACCGCCGCCGCGGTGATCGGCACGCGGGACGCGCCTCGGGTTTGCCGCAGGGAATATCGAATGCCACCGTCACTGTTTTGCGAGTCGGCGAGATATTTCATCGCACTGTCGATGACGTCCTTGGGCACTGCAACGCCCACACTTCGACACGAACGCAGCGCCTGAACCTGTGTGATCGTAACCGACCCCTCATCACCGCTGGAGTCCGGGCGATAGATCCAACCACCCGGATCGCTCTGCGCCTTCGACGTGAGCTGCACCGCGCGAACCAGAACTTCATGAATCCTCTCCGCACGGATGGGGTTCTCCGTCATACCATAAAGTTGACTCAAAAAGAGCATCGCAAAACCATGACCGTACATCGGCCTCGACTCTTCCTCCCCACCGGTGATCAAACCCGAAGGCTGGGCCGCCCGTAACAGGAATCTCGTCGCGCGATCCACTTGCCGTGCGTAGCGGCCCTGCGTCGTCGTGTTGCCGTCCATCAGCAGCGCGAGCCCGGCCAGCGAGGTCATGGCCACCGGATAGGCACCCTGACCGGCCTGCTTGTTGGACCATGCACCGCGACGCTCTTGAGTGCGTACGAGATACGCCAACGCTTTTTGGATCTGCTCATGCGCTTCCGGCGTAATCTCCTCCGGCAAGCGGAAGCTACTCTTCACCGAACGAGTCCCGCCAGCTCCGACGGCTGGCGCCGTCTGGGCCGACGCAACGTCACCCGTCGCGATCAACAGTCCGGCGGTAAGCGCCAACCAATAACGTTTCGCCGCCGTTTCAGCAGACTTCGTCACACTCGGCATCAGAAATCAGTCTCCCCACCCCCACCCGTCATCGACACCCGCAACGCTCGAACGGATGCGTTCACGGTCACCACAACGGCCGTCCGCCCGACGACGACGTCTCGCTGAACCCGCAAGCCGCGGTTTAGAGTCGGAAGGTCCACCCCAACGCCGACGTTGGCGCCGGTGCGCACGTCGATCATCATCAACGCGGCACGATCCTTGCGTGAACGCCCTTTCTTCGCACTAACGTTGCTGCGCGAAAGCGTCACAACCGTGGGCACGACGCCATGAACAACGGTCAGGAAACCGGGTCCGTTCGGAACGCTCGCGAGGTCATCGCGAGACCAAACCTGTTCCCCCGTCGCTATGTCGATCCCCGCAAGCTCGGGTGTTCGCAACTGCCCGCGCCGGCGCTCGACGCGTACGACCAGCGTACCGTCAACCATCACGCCGTCCACGACCGGATGTCCGCTTGTAACGTGACGGTTCAGCAGAACCTCCCCCGTGGCCACGTCAATGATCCACACGTCGCCCCCGAGCAGACCGATGCCCAGGTATCCCTCCTTGGCTTCAAAAAGTTGCTGCACCGGTTTGTTAACCTCAACCTGCCACGCGACCCCACCGTCGACGAGGTCGTACGCGATGACACCGTCAGACTCGGCCGTGGAATCGGGCCCGCACAACAGCCCACCCGTACGCAGTAGCTGAACCGTATCGTAGTCCGGGTCAGGTTGGCGGAACAGAATCTGCTCGATCAGCCTTCCGTCCTGCCGATCGAACAGGTGTACGCGCCGCATCGACGCATCGCACGTGAGCACGCGACCGCCGTCCATCCAAACATAGGCAACCGCTTCACCCCGCAAATCACGCTCCCACACGGTCGAGCCGTCGAGAAGCCGCATCAACGTCAAACGTCCGTCTCGCGGCAACGCAGCCAAAAACCCATCCCCCGCCGCCATCGCACGGTCGTACAGCGGCGCCAAGCTCGGATCAATGGCAGACTCGTAAGGCCTCGCCCACAATCTGCGACCCGTAACCAACCCCACCGCAAACAAACCATCGGTACCATTAAGCACCGCGATCTGTCCGTCCGCCACACCCTGACGACGCTGTTCATCGGCGAAATTGGATCTACGCACACGTTCGAACGCCTCCGGCAATCGCAACTGGGTATCCCACAAGAGCTCTCCCGTATCTATGTCGAGACATTCCAGCGTGCCGTCCGTACCGTACAAGAGCACACGATCTCGAAGGGCGGGCGGTCGATTCTTTCCGAAACCCACCAAGCGTAACGGCGACGCGCCCCTCGTGACCGGACGCGACCACGCCTCCTCCCCCGTAAGACGCATACGCACCGGCGCAGCCGAACGCGACGCCGCGGAATCACTGTACCACGTCAACGCCTCCGGGCTGACCGCACCGCGCATCTGGGCGACCAGATCACCGACAAGACCCTGCGAGACCTCGGAGGGATTTCCCGCACGCCCCGAATCCCACCGCGCCGCCGAAGGCATGGGTCGATCGGCGAACCGCGCTTCGAGTTCATCCAAACACGGCACCAGCAGCTCGACCGCATCCTGAACCTCCGCCGTGTAGAGGTTGCACAAGCCCGCAAGCGCTGCAACCGTCGTGGCGGACTCGGGCCCCCGTCGGACGCCCTCGCGTAGGTATTGTTCCGCCCGTTCGTACCGCTCGCCGCGGCGCTCCCAATCCGCCAGCACACGACGCAGTCGCCCGCCGCCGGCTCCCACGGGGCTCAGGTCCGAAGCAGCACGAAGGCGATCCACCACCCTCCGCACATCCACGCCGTCGCTCAGACGCTGCAGATCGTCCGCGACCGCAGTTTTGGTATCTCCGTCCACCAGCGCCAGATCGCCCGCGCTCATCTCCGTCGCCAGCCGCGCCAAACGCTGGCCGACGTCGAAGCGCGCCGACACGTGGACCAAATCGGTGAACGAAACCGTCTGCTCCGGGAAGGTCGACAGACCGAGTTGAAACAGCGTGCGATAGGCGTCGACCAATCGCCCCATGTATTGTTGTAACTCTGCGGTCTCGATCCCAACCGCGAGACGCTGATCCGCCGTAGGGGCGACACCGTGTGCTTCAGACAAGTACTCAAGCGCTTTTTCAGGCTGATCCGCGTGCGCACGTCCCGCCGCGACCAGCGCCTCGAAATGCACGCGGTCAAACGCCAACGCGCGCGACGAATCTCGATCATTCGACGACGTTGAGAATTCTTCAACAACTTCCAGTGCCCGCATGGCGTGACCCTGCAGCAACTCCGCCCATGCAAGGCGCGTCACGGCCGCGATGTCGTCAGGAGCAGCCTCGTACTGCGCCAGAGCTTCCGCGTGCGTTCGCTGCAAATCAGGGAACTTGCGGACCGACGACGGATCGAGGCTGAACATCGCCGGACCCAAGCACGTCAAGCTACCGAGCGGCGTTCGCGTCTCGGGCAGCTCCTCTGTGGCAATCACTGTGCCCGTCTCCCTGGCCAGCGTCATCAGACCATGCGACGTGGGCATGTGAATCACGTCGCCCGACAGCACACCTCGCCCCGTCGGAACACCCGCGATCTGCGAATGCCACACCCACGTACCGTCCACAAGAGAAAGACACGAGACCGTCCGTCCGCCCAGCCACATACGCGTGCTGTCCGCACCCAACACGTAAGAATTGTTGTTCGGCCGCGTCGACCAACGAAAGGCTCCGTCTGAAGCGGAAAACGCCAGCAACTCGTGATGATCAACCGGCGCCAGCAACACAAGGCCGCCCGCCACGATCGGACGCGAGGGAATCCAGGGAAACGGTTCGCTGTCGTTCTGACTGTGCGGCGCCGTTGCGTACCGTGTCGCCCACCGGAGTGTAAAATCGTGAGCATCAACCGCAAACAACGCCCCATGCTGCGAAGCGATGTAGACCACGCCCTCCGAATGGGAAAGCGGCGTCGCGTGGCGGTGGATTGGATCGATCTTCCGAACCGATCCGAGCAGAACGTTTCCGATCACCGCGCCGTCCGACGGACGAAGGATCGCGACGTACATATCCTTGTTGCGGGTGTCGTAGGGAACCCAAATGCTCCCCTCGACTTCAATGGGCACCTCGCTGAACTGAACCTCCCCCAGCACGTCAGCCGAGTCCGCCGAGCGACCGCGCTGCCATCGAACCAGCCCGGTGACCGCGTCCACCGCTGTCAGACGCGTCCCCGCCGCGCGCGTCGCCCGCAACACCCCAACCGTGCCAAGACCGAACAGCGGCAGGTCATTACCAACCACGTCGCCACCGGTGTAGGTACTCCGCCCGGTTCCGTCGACGAAGAATACGAGCCCCGCTGCCACAGAGATCAACGATCGGGCATCGTCGTGCGACCGCGACCGCGAATAGCGCTGGTACTGGGGACTGATCCATTCCGGAGAGACGTGCCGGGTGGGGCGCATCATGGCATCCGCGTCGCGGAAGCGCACTTCCCACTGCACCGTCAGATCATCAGCTGCAAGCGCTACGCAGCCGGCGGGCTTGCGCACAAAAAGCGTCTGCCCGTCGGACGCAAGCTGGGTAAGCGGAAAACCGGTCGGCTCCGTCGGATCGTCGTCCAGGATGCGCCGCCACACGTTCGCAACCGTGCCGGGCAGATCATACCGCCAAGGCGTCGCGGCGAGCACCGAAGGCCTTACCGTCTGTCCGCCATCACCGGTTTCCCAACGACTCAGTTCCACCACGACACTCGCCAGGTCCTGGTACCAGCTTGGCAACCGCGCCCCCTCCACCTGGTGCGCCTCCAACTCCGCGATCAGGGCCGCCGCGTCTTGGGACCGCCCGACCAGCGCGCTCGCGACCAACATCTTCGCAAGGACGCGTGCCTGCGGCACGTCGGAGTCCGGCACGAGATCGTTCAGGTCCGACAGCAACGCCAGCGCTTCGGATGGGCGACCCTCATCAAGCGCCAACGACGCGAGCCATTCCGTCGCATCGTCGCCGTGGCGGGTGAGCAGAAACCGCTGGGCCACCCGTCGCAGCAGGCGGCGGCTGTCGTTGGTCTGCGCCCGCCGCATCAAACCCAAGGCTTTGCCGTCGTAGAGAATCCGGTAGATGCGAAGCCCCTCTGCGCCGAGCGTTGAAATCCGCCGGACGGCGAATCGCCGCGCCGACTCGAACAAGACTCCGTTTCCCATCGCGCCGTCGGGCCGCGGAATCAGCGAGCCCGTTGGATCATCGATAACCCGCTGCAGCGAGTCGATCGCCAACTTCCAATCACCGCGATCAACACCCTCCTCCGCGCGCGACAGTAGATTCGCCAGCGCGGCGGAAGTGTCGATCAGGATGGGGTCCGGCGCAGCCGCTCGTTTGCGGTTGATTCGCTGCTGCTGCATCCGCTGCGGACGGATGACGGGCGGGCGGGGACGTTGGGCGATCGTAGCGACCGGCAACGAAGCGAGCACAGCGACCACGCCGAGCAGAATCCGTCGCAGGTAGCGCCTGCCAGCCGAACCACGCCCATCCCCGGACCTATTCTGCCCGCCCGGCGCTGCCGTTTTCGAGGTCAAACGATCCATTATCCGATCCGTACACGTCGCCAAATCCACGCGGGGTGGATCCACCGCCCCCAACCGATCCGAGCATCCGCAGTCATTATCGGCTGGGAGCATGCACCGAAGTTACCCGACCCGTAACCATGCGCAGGCCCCTCGCTGTCATGGTAGCGAATCGATCGAAACGCTTCCAGATGCAAACGGTCCCCCGCCGACGATTTGTTACGTCCCGTCATCCAATCGGGCGCGTAACAATCGCGCAACGTCTCATCGAACGGTTCGCCACCACCTTTCGCTAACACTGCGATCAGCGACGGCGACGTTTTTTGCGACGATCCTTCTTACTGATTACGCGACGTGAAGCCGTCGTTTTGGACTTGAACTTCATCTTGCCGCCACCGGCCAGCATACCGGAAAACTGGTTCAGCATCGGAATGCGCTGCATGAGCGATCGCCCGCTCATCGCCTTCATCATGTCGCGCATCGGCTCGAATTGTTTGACCAGCCCGCTGACGTCGGACGGATCACAACCCGCACCTCGGGCGATCCGCCGGCGCCGAGAGGTGTCGATGATTTTGGGATTCGCACGCTCCCTCGGCGTCATCGACTGAATCGCCGCCTCCATGCGCACGATCTCGCCCTCATCAATTTCCTCGTCCCCAACCATGTCCCCCATACCCGGAATCTTCTTGATCAGATCCTTCATCGACCCCATCTGCTTCATCTTGCGAAGCTGCACGAGGAAGTCTTCCAGAGTAAACGAACCCGAAGCCATCTTCGCTTCGAGCTCCATCGCCTCCTTCTGGTCGTATTGACGCTGCGCCTGCTCGACCAGTGTCAGGACATCGCCCATTCCCAGAATTCGACCGGCCACACGGTCCGGATGAAACTCCTCGATCGCATCGAGCTTCTCACCCACACCGATGAACTTGATCGGCTTGCCCGTAACGTGCTTGACCGACAGCGCCGCACCGCCGCGCGTGTCGCTGTCGAACTTCGTCAGAATCACGCCGTCGAGCTCTAACCGCTCGTTAAATGCTTTGGCCGTATGCACAGCGTCCTGGCCGGTCATCGCATCCAAGACGAGATAGATTTGCTGCGGATTGACAGCCGACGCAATCTTCGCCAGTTCGCCCATCAACTCATCGTCGATGGCCAATCGACCGGCCGTATCAAGGATAACGACGTCGCGGTCCGTCTTGCGAGCCTGCTGTATGCCGTGCCGGCAAACCTTCACCGCGTTTTCGTGCCCACGCTCGGCATACACCGGCACGCCGATCTGCTCGCCGAGTATTTCGAGTTGATCGATAGCCGCCGGACGTTTCAGGTCGGCTGCAACGAGCATCGGACGCTTAGCCCGGTCGATCAGCAGCTTCGCCAGCTTCGCGCTGGTTGTCGTCTTTCCCGAGCCCTGAAGCCCGGCCATCAGAAGAACCGTCGGACCCGGTGTGATGAAGGGAATCTTCGGATCAACAGGCCCCATCAGGGCGATCAGCTCGTCGTGAACGAGCTTGACCATCACATCCGCCGGCTTGAGCGTCTTCATGACCTCAGCGCCGATGGCCTTCTCTTGGACCCGATCGCAAAACGCCCGGGCCACTTCGAGATTCACGTCCGCCTCGAGCAGTGCGGTGCGAATCTCACGCATGACCTCAGCCACGTTCTGCTCGGAGATCTTCCCCCGCCCGCGAAGCCCACGGAATACACCGCTCAATCTGTCTGTTAGAGCATCAAACATGGTCGGTTAATTCGACCCTACAATGCTTCCAGATGAACGACGATCCGCCGCGCCATCATCATGTCTTGCCAATCCGATCTGCCCACCGTTCGGGACTGAGAACATGTACGCCTCCTCGTGTAGGCGACCCGGCGGAAGACCTACGCAGACGACGAGTTGGGCGGTTCCAACGCGGAGTATTTTGGGGATCATGGGATACCGTTCCTCGTCGGACCAACCCTCGACAAACTCGTCGGCCCACTCCTTCAAGGGAGGAAGAATGTCGGGCGACACTCGCGGATCGGAACCATCCACCAGAAACACATGACCAATAACCCAATCACTTTCCAGTTGGCGGTCAGTGGCGATAGTGAGCCTGCGTCGCATCATCCTGTCGTAAAAACTGCGATACTCACCGATGCGTCTTGGCGCATCCGACGTCGGCCACCGAAACCAAAGGTGGCTTTCCAGAACTTGGTTTCTTATGGTCGCAATACGTGTCGCGAAAGAAAACGCAAACGATACATCGTTTTCGGGGTGCGATATCATCCTCCACCCCCGAGAGTCGTGCTGAACGGTATCGCCTTCGCCGTACGAGGTTACATGTACCGTCCGGTTTGGGAGCTCAATCGTTACGTGATCCGTCAATCGGAGCTTTCCCGCCTCGGCGCCCGCACGCAAATCCGGCGGGAGAACGCCC
>JADFRO010000012.1 GCA_022561255.1 Planctomycetota bacterium
CAGGATCCGACCAGTAGGACGCAAGGCTCGGAAACTCCATGAAGTCCGTGAGGACGCGCTCGCCCGAGCGGACCCAATTCATCAGAAACCATTTTTTGTTCTCGCGGGACGCGGGCTTGGACGAATCGAAGCGATCGGACACCCGAAAGACGCCAAATATCTCTTCCTGGTTGGGTGTGAGAAGCCCAGTATTGAAGCACGCGAGTTTGTCCGTTTCGGCAAGTCCACCTTGTTCGTGGACTCGCAGGAATGTGTAGCGAACATAGGCATCGAGAACCGGGAGTGGCGACCGATCGGCCACAGACACGTAGGTCCAGCGCTCCTGTTCCGCCATGTCCGCCAAGTCCTGCAACCGGCTGTCCCAGTCGGCGACTTTTGCGTAGTCGAAGATTCTCATACCTCTTCCACCAGTGTCTGCCTAACAATAATTAGATTGATCCACATAACATGCGGAACTTTGGTTTCTTGTCCGTATAACACGCCTCTGGATCGCCTGCAAGAGGCGCGCTAAGTCCTGTATCTTCTGCAGGTTGCGTTCTATCTCGCGGTTTATCACGGTATTTCATGCGGATGGGCATAACAACCTCCCTTCCTGGATGACCTCAGAACTCCTCGATCGTATTTAAGACCGACCGCGTCAAGATTACAGGGGGTTTGATGCATATAGCAAACTCGCGCCAGTAAAAGGGCTTGGTCAGGCGCCGTTGGATAACATGCAGGGAGCATAATGTGGAGCGGTGGCCGCTGCAACGCCGATGTGCCACGGCCGTTGCCGCAACGCGATTGAGTGTCGCGATGGAGTGTAGAGCATGGCGATTCAGGCCTGGGGACGGTCGGCGCTACAGCAAAGTCCGTTGTTGCGTAGCAGGTTGACCCCCCTCAATCCCCCCTTGGCAAGGGGGGAGGCCAAGCACGCGCCGCACCACGAAAACCGACTCGGCTTCAAACCTAAACGTGGTAAGACCGCGATCAGCGAAGGCGGGAGCGGCCGAGTTGGCGTCCGGGCCGAACGCAAGGCCTGCTCAGGGGGGGCAGAGGCCGGGATGAGATAGGGCGTCTTCCCTTGACTCGCGTGGCTCGCTTGCCTACGACGGCGGTTTGAGGTTTGATAAGCGGCCGGTATCGGGTCTCAGGATCGACTTTCGGAACTACGGCTCAGCGGGAGCCATTTACCCCGGCTAGAGCGAACTCCGTTTTCGTGTATCGCTCGACCCCCCTGTTTCCCCTTAGCAAGGGGGGACGAGAGGGGGATCCGCTACACGATTTCGGAGAATGCTTGAGCGGTAGCAAAAAACGCAGCCGGCGAACGCGTCAGGGAGAATCAACAACATGGCGATACGGAACCTAACGTGCGAGGCGATCGGCACGTTCGCACTGACGTTCATCGGGGCGGGTGCCATTCTGACGACGACATGGACCGGCGGCGCGCCCGGCCTGGTAGGCATCGCCCTGGCTCACGGTCTCGTACTGGCTATCGTTGTATCCGCAACGATGAACATCAGCGGGGGGCACATCAACCCAGCGGTCACGATCGTCATGCTGGTCACGCGCCGCATCGGGTTTGCATCCGCAATCGGTTACATCATCGCGCAGTGCGCCGGCGCAACGGTGGCCGGGTTCCTTCTTAGTTACATCTTCCAAGGCATTGCATCGGCTGGTGGATCGATGACCGGAGCGGAGGCGATCGCGGCCTGTAGCCTGGGCACGCCGGCGTTTGATACCGAAGTCATCTCAGCCACAGGCGCCCTTGTCGTCGAGGTGATTCTCACGTTCTTGCTCGTGTTCGCGATTTTCGGAACGGCGGTCGATCCGCGTGCGCCACGGATCGGCGGATTCGGGATTGGATTGACGGTCGCGGTCGACATTCTGATGGGCGGCCCGATCACTGGAGCGGCGATGAACCCAGCGCGAACGATCGGCACGCTCATCGGCGGTGGTGACGCTACGTCGGCACTCTGGTCACAACATTGGGTCTATTGGGTGGGACCGGTGGTCGGTGCGGTGATCGCGGGGCTTCTCTACGACGCGCTCATCATGGAGAAGAATGCGGAAAGCAGCGACTAGCGCTCGGTTCCGCCCCACGCATCGCGTGACGTGCGACGCAGCACCAGACGGTAACGCTTCAGGTTGCGCCGTTTGAGCGACACACTCCCGTAACATCGACGAAGATATCACACGCGGCGTGGCTTGTCGAACGACTTCGTCGCCGTGCATGTGATTTGTTTGTTTCCGCTGGTGGTGCCAACGTGCACTGCGTCGCGGTTGGCACGGCGAGCGTATGGTCGCTATACTGACGGCTTCGTTCTGACGAGTCGGCTCGTTGCTGCCGGTTCGCTTGGATGGTGCCTTTCCCGGTTGAAAAGAAAGTTCCATGAAGCGAAAGCTGGCGGAGAACTTCAAACGCGTCGAGCGGCGAATCGCCGAGGCCTGCGAGCGCGCTGATCGAAGCCGCTCCAGCGTAACGCTCCTTCCCGTCACGAAGTCCGCCGGTTTGGACGTCATCCGTACGCTGGTCGACATGGGCATCACGGATTTTGCCGAAAACCGTATGCAAGAGTTGACCAAGCGGGCTGCGATCGTGGGGGAATGGTTGGGGCGTCGCCCCCGCAACGCGTCAGCCCCGACGAAAGAGCCGCCCCGGTGGCATATGATAGGCCACCTCCAACGCAACAAGGTCCGAGCGCTGATGCCATGGATCGACATGATCCATTCCGTCGACAGTCTGCGACTCGCCGAGGACATCGACGCCGAATGTGCGCGGTTGAATCGTAAGATGCCCATTCTGCTCGAAGTCAACGCCGCCGACGAACCCTCCAAGACCGGCGTTGTCGTGGCCGCGACCACCCACCTCGCCGAGCAGATCAGCTCGCTCGACAACATTGACTTGCGCGGGTTGATGGCCATGGCGCCGCTGACCGACGATCAGGGCGTCGTTCGTCATTGCTTTCAGCGCATGCGCGAGCTGTTCGATGAGATCGTCACGGATCGCCTGTGCGGGCCTGCTTTCAAGGAATTGTCGCTCGGAATGAGCAACGATTTCGAGTTGGGAATCGAGGCCGGCTCAACCTGCGTCCGCATCGGGTCCGCTCTCTTCGAGGGTATCGAACTCGTTCGAGCCCCCGAGCCGGTGGAGCAACCGTAACGTCAGGATGATGCGAAACCGCGTCGACCGCCGAAGCGGTCAGCGTCTCACGGCACGGAAGCCGGCGGATCCCGCCATGCTAGATACGACTTCATCCCAACAAGTTACCGCGAATCGAAAGTCGTGCGGAGTGCGCGACTGTCGCGGGGCGATCACGCTGATTATGGGCTGTATGTTTAGCGGCAAGACGACGGAGCTGTTGCGCCGCATTGACGAGGTCGCTTCGCACCGTGTCATGGTGTTCAAGCACCGGATTGACAATCGGTATCAGCGCGATGCGATCGTCACGCACGGAGGCAAAGCCCATCCGGCCTACGTGATCGAGAGCGCAGACGAGCTCTTGGTCTTCGCAGATGCGCACACCACAGCGGGAAGGGAACTCGATCTGATCGCGCTCGACGAGGCTCACTTTTTTGAGTCGAACATCGTTTCGACCGCGCAGGCCATCCGCGATCGCGGCATTCACCTAGCCATGACGGCCTTGGATCGTGACAGTTGGGGACGCTCCTTTCCACTCATCGACCAACTGGCGAACCTCGCGGACGCCTGCATCACGAAACACGCGACGTGCGCTCACTGCGGCGGTGTGGGGGAGCGGACGCAACGACTCAGACCCGTAGTCACCGCCGGTGGTTTCCATCGACTGAGCATGGTCGGCGGAGCCGAAAGCTATGAGCCTCGATGCCGCGCCTGCTGGTCCCCTCCGCCCGAGTTTGCAATCTGATGTTTCACGCGTACTGAACCACGCTGCATGCGACGAAGAGCCGAGCGACTCGCGCATACAACGCCTTTTCGACGGCACGCCAAGTCGTCAGATTGCGACGCGATGGTTTGTGGCGAGTTGTTCGGAGCGCCGGTTAGGACCGTCCCGGCGCCACAGGCTGAATTTCCGCAACGAGGCCGACGGGATTCGAACCCGCAACATCCGGATCGACAGTCCGGTACTCTAACCAATTGAGCTACGGCCCCTGTTTCCGCCGTTGGGCGGATCGGGTCGTGACAGTTTGACGGCGGCGGTGCGCGCCGTCCCTTCGCGTTGTGAGCTATACCGATTGAGGCGTCCTTCGACTTGTCGGGATGGTAGGTTGCAACGACTGCAAGTCAAGGGGGCCAAGAACGGCGACATCAACGGTTGGGGCATTTCCTGTTTTCGAATGCCGGGTCCGCCAGCCATTGAGTAACGTCGAACGCGGAGAAATCGTGCGAGCTAAAGGAACTCATGCGCCCCTGTGAAGGTCGTCCTACCACGCCGACCCCGCGTGAGTACGAATGGGAGCTTGCACACCGCCCGCCAAACAACCCGCCCTTGACAACCGTTTGCTTACGGGAGGCAGCCGCTCGGAACACAGAAACGTATCGCCACAGGCCGCCGCACGCCGGGACCACAACATGGCTGGAATGCCTCGAAGAGGAGGTCTTGCGCGTCGGTTCCCGAGAAAAAGGAAGAACCTTCGGATCGCGGCTGGCGTCTAAGGTAGGAGACGAACGGGCTCAGGTGGCGTCGCGGTCGCCTGAAAATACCCCGTAGACCGCCTCGTAGCGCGGCCGCGGGGGGAAAGCGATGCTTGACGATGGGCTCCATTACGACGATACTATTACGGAGAGTCGACAATTGACGTTTCGGCGTCTCGCGACGCCCCCCAGGAGGTTCCCAGGTGGATGATCAACAACGGAAAAAGATCTTGGTCGGGGTACTTGCGATCGGTGCGCTCGGCGCCGGCTCATGGTTCGTGCTCCTTCGCAAACCGCCGCAGAGCAACGAGGTCATAGCGGGGCCTGCGACGACCGGCCGAAAGGCACGCAAGACCGTCGTCAAGAAAACCACAGGGCGCAAGGACCGTGTAAAGAAAACCCGAAAAAGCCACGACGAGCTGAGCATGGGTCGCAAGGAACGAAAGGCGCCCGATCGAAAGGCTTCGGGCGGCCGCAAGAAGCGTGGTCGCGGCGCTAAGCAACTAAAGAAAAAGAAGATCCAACCGGCGGCGTAATCCACGCGACGTCGATCCCCGTAGCGTACGTGAGAATGGCATGAGCGATGGTCGCTGGTTCGGTGGCCATCGCTTCTTTTACGGCCCGCCCAACGCGGGATCATCGGTCCCGTTGGTCCCGATAGATGTACGCAGGTCGCTCCACGCCTGTCGCAGTCGAATCCGCGCCAGCGCCAAGTCTGCATCGGCTGTAATGAAATCTCGCTGTGCTTCGTTCAGGCGATTCAACGTCTCCGTACCGGCGGAGTAGCCCGCGCGCACGACCCTTCGGTTCTCGCTTGCCGTGATCAGGTTTTCACGTTGAAGGCGGATTTGCTGCTGGGCGTCGTTGAGATCGATGATCGCTCGACGAACCTGAGCCGCAACGGAAAGCCGTAGCCGGTTGAGCGCCGCCGCCGCCTCCGCGCGCGCGCTTTGAGCCCCACGAATCAACGCCTCGCGGCGACCAGCGGTGTAGAGTTCCCAGCGAACTTCCATCCCGGCGGCCGACGATTGATCGTCGATGGTGTAGCGAAGCGTTTCGCTTCGGTCGAACCCCCACGAGGCGCTCGCTGTTACGGTCGGCATATACAGACCCCTCGCCCCGCGAACATCCTGCGTCTTGCTCTTGAGCACCTCTTCAAGCTGCAACAAGTCGGGCCGATGACGCATCGCACGGGCCAGCCAGGGCTCAACATCAGGCAGCGCCATCTCCGCTTTCGTTTCATCCGCAAGCGGCGAGAGCGCCAGGTCCGGCGGCAGGATCGCAAGGGGAAGACCCATCAGCTCTGCAAGAACGACGCGGCCCGTCTCCCGCAGTCCAATCGCACCCGTGACGTTTGCCTGGGCCGTCAGCACTCGGATGCGGAAGTTGTCGACGTCCGCCGACGTCGCGCGCCCGGCCTCCTGCAGTTTCCGTGTCTCCTCGTACCGCTCGCGGCTAAACACCTCGTCAGCCGTAGCGATGCGAAGCTGTTCCCCAGCAAGCTGGACCTGGTAGTACGCTGCGTCAACCGACTGAATGATCAGGCGCTGTACATCCAACAGCGAATGCGCCGACGCTTGGTGTAGATACTTGGCCGCCATCAACTGCGCCTCGCGAATGAATCCGTCAAAGAGGGTCCACGTGGATGAAAACGCCGTCGAGTGCTCGCTGAACGGTCTGGAGTCGCCATCCACGTCGATCAAACCGAACAGCGGCCGACGCACGGCGTTGAGCAGCGACGTAACCGCGATGCTGTTGGACGCAACGTCGGAAGGTACAAACGGTATCGGTTGCAACGAAGTGCTAAGCCGGTTTCGACTTGCCGGCGTGTGGAAGGTGCGCGTGAAGTTGTGCGCGAACGAGATGTTGGGATAGTACCGCGACCGCGCCTCGACGATACGCTCCGCCACCGCTTGCAACCGAGCTTGCGCGGCGTGAACGTCGGGGTTGGCGCGAACGGCAATGGACCGCGCCTGCGTGAGACTCAGGACGTCCTCCGGCAACAACGTCTTGGCCTGTTCGCCAAGAATCGGATCGCCGTATTTCGTCAAGCGCTCTTGGGACGCTTCGTCCACGTCTGCCATCGCCTCGGCGTGACGCGCCAGCACCACCTGGAGGTTTTCCAGCGGCGCCTTGCATCCATTCACCAACGGTCCGACCGACACAAATATCGTCGCGGCGATTACTCGGATTCTCATCGACGATTCCTTCTTGATGTCTTGTGGGCATTCGGTTCGCAGCGCGCTAGGGAAGCGGCTGCACGACGATCGAGGACGACGCCAACGCCGCGACGGGATCGGTGCGACCTGTGGACGTTCGTGCGACCGCCTGATCTTCTCTTAAGCGAATTCGCATTCCGACAACGGGCTTGGCAAGGGATGACACGATCACACGGTCGCCAGCGGAAAGCTCGCAAACGGCGCTGGGGTCACGGCCTTGAAAGTCGACCAGCACCGCGTTCCGCACAGAGCGAAGTATCGGAACCCGCCTGCGACCGAGTCGCCCCGATCTCGCGTCCTGGGCGTCAGCATCGGGCTCGAACACGTACACCCACCGATTGTCGTAGATCGCATGACGCGGTACCAAGACCGCATCGATGAGCCGCCTCGCCGGCAGTTCCGTCGTGCAAAACATTCCGATCGCCAGCGTGGAACCGGACGCGCTACCCCCGTCCCCGACCGTCGCGACCATGTCCGCTTTGCGAATCTCTACCACCATGCGTGCGGTTCGGGTGGCTTCGTCCACCCGCTCGAATCGCGTGACGCGACCCTCCCAGGATAGCTCTTGACCCTGCATCGACCAGCGTACCTTAACGGTCGGAGCCGTTGCGGAGTCGGCGCTTTCCAGGGCCTGGGGGCGAATCGCTTCGTCAAGCCAGCGCAGCTCGCGTGGGTCGATGCCGACGGCGATCTCGAACGCCTCCATGTCCGTCAGTTTGGCGATCGAAAAGTGGGCGGTGACGACCTGCGATTGATTGGCCGAAACCGCTTCGACGCGCGCCTCGAACGGACACAGAATCGTCGTATGCTCCAAATCGTGCTGAGTTTGGTTGAGCTTCGCACGTGCGGCCTCAAGCTTCGCGGCTGTTTCAAGCTTGAGATGGGGAATCATCGACCGTTTGCTCGTGAGCTCAACGAGAACACCGTTTTGACGAAGATACTTCTGCTCCAGCATGTCGACGGCACGCGCCGTGCCGACCTTGTCCTGCTCGAACAGATTCTTGGAAGTTTGGTAATCTCTTTCGTCGATGGCCAACATCTGCTGCGCGTTGGCGATTCGGGCCTCCAGGTTCTTCGCTTCCTGGTCATGCCCGGCCAGCGAAGCTTCAAGTCCCTGGACCTCGGCCTTCGCTTGTCGCACACGCGACGCGTAGACCGTCGGGTCGATCTCGAACAGCACCTCACCTTTGGGGATGATCTTCCCCTGCGCCAGATGTTCATGGACCCTAACGAGCAGCCCACTGACCTGCGGGACGATATCGACCTGTTTCTTGGCCCGCACCGTTCCGTGCCCGAGAATGGGCGTAGACTCGACGGTGGGCGTAACGGTCACGACGGCTACGTCCAGGACACGATTCGAGTCGGCTCGACGCGGCGGTGTCGGCTTGGTCCAAAGCAAAATCGCGCAAACCAAAACGCCGCTCGCGACGACCGAGACGGAGATGACGATTTGAAGGCGGCGCCGCAATCGTTCCATGGATGATCTATCCGACCTCGCCCGCGCCCGCGCCGGCCCGTACTGTCGAACACTTAGGAGAGCGTTTGTATGCCGTGCGGGAGCCGCCCGATCCTCTTCGGCTTTCCGCGAGCGCCCGTGTGGTCAGGGGCACCCAGCCGCCAGAGGGAAGCTGGGTATCATTCCGGCGATCGACCGTAATGTCAACGCGTCGACCCCGATCCAAACGCGTCGCCCGGTAGGGACATATCGGACGTGACGTCCTCCCACGCGATCCGATCTCACCCGAAACGCAACCACGGGGCTGAAATGAACCCCTCCCTGACGCCTGGAAACGCAGCGCTTGCCTCCGCGCAGCGGGTACTAGGGATTGGATGGGAACATGGCGATCAGTCCCCGGGCGAGATCGGATCGTCCGCGATCGCGCCGAAAGTTTCCGGCGAGCGCCTTGCCGAACGTGGGACGCTCCGCCGCACCAACACCGGTTTGGAAGACAACGGTGGACGGCGAGGAGAAATCGGCGCCGCCGAGTCCATGCGCGCCGTAACCCGCCGTGAAGGCTAACAGCACACTGGCGGCGTAACGCATGACACGCACCCACGGTCGGACGTAGCGCGTTTTTACCGCGCCGGAAGCGAACGGGAGCGCTACGTCACGGTCGATGGCGCTGCTGACGCGCGTCGCGCTCGGCAACGTCCGCAAGGTTCGCACCGTCGCGATCGCCGTGCGATATTCCTCGCGGCATTTCTCGCACAGGGCGAGATGTCCCTCAAACGTCGCCCGGTCGGTGTCTGCCAATTCCTCGCCGATCGCGTCTGCCAAGAGCATTTCAAATTTATCGCAATTCATGAGTGGTTCCCCAAAGTCGTTCCTACAAGTCAACCCACCGTCCGTGCAGCCGTCCACGCGTCGCACGGATCGCGCGCAGGTAATGCGTCTTCACCGTCGAGACCGCCAGATCCAGTTCCGAAGCAATCCGCGCGAAGGTCAGGCCGTCGTACACCTTTGCGACCAAGACGCTACGTTGAGCGTCGCTCAGAGCGTCCAACGCGGCCACAATGTCCTCACGAAGAGCATCCACGTCGAGCGGGTCGCGTCCTGAAGCTACTGTTTCCTGCCCGGCGCCGGAAAAGTCGTCGACCTCAACTTCTCGTCGCCGCGCCTTGCACAGATCGAGCGCCCGATTGATCGTCACACGTCGCAGCCATCCGTACGGCCGATCCGGCGCCGCATCAGCACACTGCGTGTTCCACCGGAGGAATACGTCCTGCACGACATCGAGTGCGTCGTGATGCCGGCCGAGAAACCGGTACGCCCAAACGTACACCTGCCGGCTGTACTGCTCAAAACATTCGGCGGGCGCATCTTTCACTGTCATCGTCGACGCACCCTCTCTACTTGTCGTCGCGTGTTGCGGGCAGCCGGGTCGTAACCATCAGCTCAAAGGGGCGATCACGAAAGGCTTTGCCGTCGAACTCCCATACGGCGCTACCGTCATCGGCAATCTTGTCGGCGTTGTGAGCGATAAGCTCGCCGGGCATGTTCACATGGATCTTGAAGTGGTCAGACCCCAGTTGGCTCGTGATGTCGTAGTGCGTCTTTGCACGATCAAACGCCGCATCAAACCGATCGTGTAATGGCTCGTCGTCGCCGGCTGCGGCGAGCAACTCGTCAAGAAACGCCGCGTACGCTTCGTCCAACAAGCGACGCGATTCGCCCGCGAAATATTCATCGCGCTCTTCTTTCAGTTCGATGGCCAGTGCCCGCCGAACGAAATCCTCCCAATCGGTCTTCTCGACTGCGGATAGCATAGCCGCGCGGGCGCGTAGCCAGACATCCTGCGGAACATCCTGGCCGCAGTCTTCGAGCGCCGCGCCGGCCAGTTCGACCTGCTTGAACAGCTCCAGACCGACAAGCAATTTGAGGAGACGAACCCGTTCCCCGTCCGCAAGCTCTTCGACCGGCTTGTCCATGATTGCCTGAACTTCATCGTCGACGAAATGATCGCGCCAGAACTGCACGTACGCCCACTTTCGTGGTTCATATACGCGGCGAAAATGAAGATACATCCCATCCGCTCGACGGTCATGTCGAACGGTCGTCGGAAAACTCAGGTACAGATCAGTGTTGGGGTCGTCCTTGGCGCCGAAGTTGCTCGGCAACTTCTCGCGCGGCTCGAATCGGCGCCGTGACGTCCAAATCTCCGTCACCTTCCCTTCTTCATCCGTTTCACTTCGGCGTTGGACGCGCCAACCGCTTTTCTCGCCGGGCAGCGCTTCGGGCCTGTCGAAGCTCTGCGGGTCGCCCGAGTAGCGCAGGTCGATCGTCACCCCGCCGTCGCGAGCGACCGTAATCGTCTCCGTTCGTTCCAGACATCCTGCCGCGCTGAGCAGGGCGCCCGCCAGAGCACTCGCTGAACCGATTCGGTAGCTGATCATCGTTCGTCTCTCCCTAAAGCTGGTCGCCGCCATCCACTCGGTGGCACGGGCGCCTCACTCTATTGAACGACGTGGCCGGCGGTTTGGACGACACAAATCTTCGGACCAGAGTCGCCGTTTTCGACGCGCCAGAACCCGCTTACGCGTCCCTCAGTCATCCCTGGCAAGGAGGGCGAAGACCTCGCGGTTACCGCCATGGCCTCGAATCGGGCTTGCGACTGTGGACACGACGGTCCAACCGTTTGACGCCGCCCCTTCAAGCACATCGGCGACGACCCGCTCGACCTCCTCGTCCGGCAGCACGCCGTCGCAAAGACTCGCCTTGTCCGCCTCGTAGTGCGGTTTGATCAGCGTCAGTACCCGCCCACCGGAACCGAGCATCGTGGCTACGTTCGGCAGGAATTTTTCCTGACGCGTCCAGCCCACGTCAGCCGTCACGAGATCGATCTTCTCGGGGATGGTAACGTGCATCGCGTTTCGGCGCTCGAGCACCACAACGCGATCATCCTTTCGGAGTTTCCAGGCGAGTGTCCCATACGACGTGTCGACGGAAAAAACCTTCTTAGCGCCGGCGCGGAGCAGACAATCGACGAATCCGCCGACGTGGCTACCCAAGTCCGCACAGACAAGATCGGTGACGTTGATACGAAAGTGATCGAGGGCGAAGGAGAGTTTGGCGCCGCCGCGGGATACGAAACCATCGTCGGACGTCGGTTGCGACATGACGTTGCAAAGACGGAGGTCGAACCAGGTAAGCACCCGGTTGCGGCGACGCGCCGATCAGGCACTCTTGGCGGCTGCGTTGATGCGCTTGGCGAGCCGGGACTTCCTCCGCGCCACCGTGTTGGCGTGCAGTGTTTTCTGAGCGGCGACGCGGTCGAGCTTCTTGGTGACGACGATGAACGCCTTTTTGGCTTCGTCCACCTTACCGTCGTGGAGGAACTCAAGCACCTTGCGAGTCTCGGTCTTGATAGCCTTGGTCCGGGCTCGGTTGCGCACCCGTTTCCGCTCGTTTTGTTTGACACGCTTTTTGGCATCGGCCAGGTTGGGCACGGTTACGTCTCCCTCGAGAAATTCGTAAAGTCCAATGGTGCAGCCGCCGGGGCTGGTGCAGCGGTCGGAACTCCCTACCGCAAGCGGTCCAGTCTAGCACGGACGTCGCGATAGTTGTAGTCCGCTTGGAGAATGTTTCCGTATGTTTTTTGGGCCGCCTGCTTGTCGCCAGAGCCCTCTTGGGCCCGTGCCAGCCAATACTGGGTCGTCTTGACGAGTTCTTCGTCGGTCGCCTCGCTGCCCGCCAGGGCATCTTCCAGGGCGGGTATCGCCTGATCGAAGTATCCCTTGCGGAGAAAGCAGCGCCCCAGGTACATGCCGCAGGAAACCCGGTTTTTCGGATCCGTTCGTGCGGATTGGAGCAGGGGAATGGCGTCGTCGAATTGGCCCGCACTGAAACGGCGTACGCCGAGTTCGAAGCGGACGCGCAAATCCGTTGGGTACTTCTCCGATCGCTCCTTATACGCCTTGAGCTCGAAGCGCAACTGGGCGATGCGAGCCTCCTTGATCTTAGCTTCGTCACCTGTTTCCGCCGCCGACCGGACATCCCGGCCAAGCTGCTTGATCCGAATGTCGTCGGCGCGCTGCCTCCACCGGTAGTCGCCGCTGCGCTTGTATTCCTCGACGAGAACACCGATCGCTTGCTCCTCATCGGCCGCTCGCTCTCGGCGACACAACAGGTCCACAAACTCCTTGAGCACGCCCGCCTTGTCCGGATCGGCGTCGAATTCCGCCTTCGCCTTGGCGATCAGCGCATCCATCCGATCTTCACTTTGAACGGAACGCTGCTTGTCGTGGAGGTCCGCCTGCTCCTCGGCGTCGGCCATGCTCTCGCGGAAGCCGGAGCCGTCCTGATACCTGCCCTTCAAGATCGTCAGCTTCGTCGAAATGTTCTTCAGGGCACTCTCGGCCAAGTGATCCTTGGGCGCCTTACGGCGCCACAGCGCTATTGCCTGTACGCCGGTCTGATAGACCTCGACGCCGAAGGTGGTCTCGCCGCGAGTCGCCGCCCGATCTCCCAATTCCTCGGTGAGTCGCCCGAGCGCTTGGTATTGCTTGATACTAGCCTTGGGCGCGGATTCCAACGCCTTGAGAAACACGCCGGCAGCCCACTTGGCGCTGTCCTCAGCTCGAAGCCGACCGCCGTTCTTGGCCACCGCTTCGAGATAGGCGAGGTTGCCCGGGTCGCGACTGAATAGCCAGAGCGCGTTGAGGAATGCCTTTTTGGCGTCTTTGTCTGTCGTGGACCGTTTCATCGAGTCCTTAAGACCGGGCTTTTTCCCGCCGGTTTGGCGGCGAGCGACGGCACAGCCGTGAAGCGGCTTACACGCCTCCTCGACCGCGTCGGGCCAAAACTCAAGCCCGCTGACGTAGTACTCGATGGCGTGCTCGAATTGGCGCTTATCGCCCAGTTCACGCGCACGCTGGAACCACTTCGCTGCCTTGTCTTTGTCCTCGTCGCTGGTGATGAGGCGCGCGTTCGTGTCGAGGGACTGTTCCGCTACGCCGTTGTTTTTCTTGGCCATGAGCGTTGGTGAACGAAAAACAGATGAACAGGGCACGCCCCGCGTCGTGGTCACACGGGATCCACCCCATCGTGATTGGCGTGGCCAACCCAAACGATCGCGGACGCAACGATGTTCGCGTCCGGTGGTCGAGAGGTCAATCCCTTTACAATCGACAGACGGTTCATATTATCCCCTCTGCGGAGGGTGTCAAGTTACCGGAGCTTTGCCCATACCCGCCGCAACGTTATCGGATGCTTCACCATGAGCCCTCCCAGCTTGGACAAGCTGCGCATACTCCAATACCCCTCGCCGATTCTCTCGCGCGCCGCCGAGCCCGTGGAGGAATTCGATGATGCGCTTCGCGCGCTAGCGTCGCGAATGTTGGCGTTGATGAGAGAGGCGAAGGGGGTGGGGCTCGCCGCGCCTCAGGTAGGGATGGGCATCCGCCTGTTCGTCTGCAATCCAACCGGCGAGGAGGGCGACGACATCGTTTGCGTGAACCCCACGCTTACCGAACTTACGGGGGCGGCCGAAGAGGAGGAAGGTTGCTTGTCGATTCCCGGCGTCACCGTGAACATACGCCGAGCGACCAGCGCCGTTCTCAAGCGGCATAACTTGGAGGGTCACGCGATAACCCAGCACGCAACCGATCTTGTCGCACGCATATGGCAACACGAGGCCGACCATCTCGACGGGCGGTTGATCCTCGATCAAATGTCCACCGCTGACGAGATCGTCAACCGGCGGGCCATTAAGCAACTTAAGGAGCAGTACCAGGCTGAGAAGTAGTCTCAGAGTGATCGTCATGCGCTTAGTCTTTCTGGCATCCGGTGCGTTCGCTCGACCCACGTTGGAGTGGCTTGCCAAGAGCGAACACGATGTCGCCGCTGTCGTGTCGCAGCCGCCTCGATCCAGCGGGCGCGGACGCCGTACGACGCGTACGCCCGTCTCTGCTCTGGCGAATGAACTCGGGTTCGAAACGATCGAAGCCCCGGACGTCAATGCCCCGGAGATCGTCGAACGCCTCGGATCGCTTGACGCACACGTTGGGCTCGTCATCGCGTTCGGGCAAAAAATCGGTCCTACGATACGGAGCGCCGCGTCCGGTGGATACATCAATCTTCATGCGTCCCTGCTGCCGAAGCTACGCGGCGCGGCGCCGATTCAATGGGCCATTGCCAACGGAGATACGCGAACGGGTTGTACCGTGTTTCGACTCGCCGACCGAATGGATGCCGGGCCGGTTCTTGTAAGGTCGGAAACGGACATCGATCCGTCGGAAACAGCCGGGGAACTGCACGATCGGTTGGCTGAGCTCGGCGTTGAGACGGTCCGCCACGCGCTGACGATCCTGGATGAGAATCACTCCGCACCGGGGACGCCGCAAGACGACGCGCTAGCGACATCGGCACCGAAACTCGCAAAGAGCGACGGCTCGGTCCGTTTCGACCAGCCCGTAAGCAGGGTCGTTTGCCACATTCTCGGCATGACGCCTTGGCCTGGGGCGACCGCACGCTTCGAGGCGTCGGACGGTCGATGGGAGAACGTCACGTTGATGCGCGCCCAACACGCCGGCGACGACACTGCGCCCGACGTCCCCCCCGGCACGATCGACGAGCGCGGGTTCGTCGCAGCCTCAAACGGTTTCGTTCAAATCGTCGAGATCAAGCCCTCCTCCAAGCGCATTATGGCGTGGGAGGACTTTGTCAACGGCAGACACGTCGCCCAAGGCGATCGCTTCCTGTCGGTGTCTTTCTAAAACGGAAGGTCAACCGCCCCGCCCAATCACTGCTTAACCGGATCGGCTTTTCGTGTGGGCGCAAAGCGTAGCGACAGCATGGCCGAGAGATGGTTTTCGTCGGTGGCTAGAACCGACAAGCTCGCAAACAGAACGGCGCGCCCCACCGAAGCGAACTCGCTCAGAATGTTCACCGGCGAGGCTTGATCCGACTCACCTTCGGACCACAGGTTCAGGAGCGATGGTACACCCCGTCCCGCCTCCGCAAGCCAGCCGTCCAGAACATCGGCGACCAGCGCCCCCTGCACGATGGCCAAGGAAGTCGGGCGCGCCCGCCGCTGGAGCGTGGCGCGCATGTCACGACCACGGTCAAGCGTACCGACGAGCCCAAATTTACCGTCGACAATCCGTTCGACGTGATCCCGACTCAAACCAAGAATGAACCAGTTGCCTTGCGCCGCCCACGACAGCTCCACGCCGCTAAGAAGTCGTGCGAAAGGGAGGCTCGAATCCTCGACGAACGATTGCAACGAAATCGACGAAATCGTCGCATCCAAATGGGTTTCGCGCTGGATAGGCGCTACGTCCCACGTTTTGGACGGATCACTTGCAGCCAATCGCCTCGCGAGCGTCGCCACGGCGCCCGCGAAGTGGGAGTCCAAGGCGAAGGCATCTTCGCACTCTATGAGGACGGCCAACTGCGCCGTCGACCCGATACCCGTGAGATCCTGACCCCACACGAGAATGACATGCGGTCCGATTTGCGGAGGCGATGCTGCAGCGCCGACCGCGTTCGCGCCCAACAAGATCTTCAGGTAACGTCGCAGCATCTGCCCCTCCGATGCTGCTTCATCGTCGGCGCCAAAAACCCTCGCATCGATCGTTGTCGCCCAGGCAAGAAGCGTCGTGTGTGGCAATTTGCCGAAGCGCCTCAGCGAATCTTTGGAGAGCGCGCCGGCAGGCTGAGGATTCTTCCGCGCGGCGCGAATGGCGAAGTCGACGCGGCCGTCCCTGGCGTACATGCCGACGACGCCACGATGCAAGCTTGGAATCCATGCGGTCACGTCGCTGAGTAGTGCTTCCACAGCGTCGATCCCACGGCGCCTGTGATTGCGATCGTCTACCTCACCCGGCTGGTTCCACGGCGTGCGCGAGAAATAAGCAACGGCAAGCGGGCGACTGGGAAGATACGCCCTCAGCTCTTGAAACGCCGGTTGAACATCCAGTGAGTCTGTCCTGCGACCGGCCATCAGACTCCGCGTTTCCCGTAGCAGCGGATTCAGGCCCACTCGTCGGGTCAACGCAACGATGTCGTCGCGGACACTGGCGATTACGCCGTCGTCCATGCGCAGAAATCGCGCGGTCGATGCGAGTCGAGCGGAACGGCGTCGATCCTTGGGAAACCAGCGGTCGAGCGTGTCCGCACTCGGCAACCGAGCCAGCCACATGCCATCGGCCAGATCAGACCACGAGGCGGCCGCGAGCCCCATCTCAGCACTCATCAGATCGTCGATGTCGATCGCGCTGCGCGGACCCAAAAACGAAACCACCGACCCACGCAGGTCAAACGGCTCCTCGCTATCGGAACTCGTGCCGGAAAGGATCGAAAGCAATCGCCACGCGTGCGCCTTGTCCAAAGCGCGATCGACCGCGTCAAGCTGATTGACGGTAAGGAACACACGCGCCGAGGACGGTACGTAGTGCGATAACGCAACCGAATCGGTCCGGCGCGATCCGCGCGGGTCGTCGGCCCAGACACATTGGGCGCACACAAGCAACACGACGGCGCGACGTTTCGATTTCGACAAGAGAGCGTTCAAGAACTGTGAGGGCAGGTAGGCCATACCAGAGCGGAAGCGAGCCACAGTCGTTGACGTACGATCCTACCGGTCGCCGCCCTCGTCGGTTTCATCCGGCGCGTTCTCATCGTCGAACGACTCCGCCGGTGCGTCGGACGGGGGTAGATCGGATCCTGGTGCGTGGGCGTCGAACCCTTCGCCTTCCTCAAGAAAGTCGAGCGTTTCATGTAAGGTTGCATCGAGCGCGTGACGCAGCGTTTCGCCGCTACGACGCTTGGCATCCACGTTTCGCCGGGTCTGCTCGATCCATCGCGACAGGGCGAGGTCGGCTCCCTCTTTCGTATACGACGCGGCGTCGCGCTTCCCGGGGGCAAGCGAATCATCCGCATCGCTCTGCGTTTTGATCTCCTTAACGCCGGCGACCTTCGCGACACCACGGCCATCGAAAAACCCCGCAAACGCCAGCACGATCAGGGCCGCAGCGGCTACCGGACCGGCGATGTACATCGCCCGCCGCAGCTTTACGGTACGCTGGCTTTTCTGATCGTCCACGCACGCCAGCAAACGATCGCTGAACAGCTCGGAAAGACCGGCCGGTTCTTTATCAGAGCCGATGATGTGACCGGTAACCTCGAGCAACGCCAGCGCTCGCCGGCAGTTGGGACACTTCAGGCGGTGCGCGCCGAGCTCAGTCGCCAGGGCGTCGGAGAGCTCACCGTCGAGGTAGGCGTCGAATAGCTGTTCTGCTTGTTCACAGAGCATGAAGACTCAATCCAGGGGGCGGAGGAGGACCGGCTCTTGCCGATCACCCGTCTGCGTCTTCTTTTACCCCGCACGCTCCGAGAGGTTGCGGAAGCAGGTCCAATCCCTCTCGGTCATCGGGTCCAGCAGATCGCGGAGCCGGTCGCGCGCGCGGTGAAGATGACTCTTTACCGTCGCCGGCGGAAGCTGCAAGATCCGCGCGATCTCCTGACAACCAAACTCCTGACGGTAGAACAAAAGCACCGTCGCTCGCTGCGGTGGCGTCAGGCGATCCACCGCTTCCCAAATCTTGCTACGAACGCGGGCGGCGTCCTCGGACTCCGCTGCGATTGCGTTATCACTCGGGTTTGCGTCGGGCAGTGCGTTGAAATCGATATCCGTTGAGACGGCGCGCTTTCGCCGAATCTGATTGAGACAAACCCGATAACCGATCGTAAACAACCACGTGCTGAATCGGTACTGGCTCTTAAAGCTGTCGATCGAGGCGAAGGCTTTGAGAAACGCGTCCTGGCAGATGTCTTCCGCGTCGTGGTGATTTCGAACCATGCGCCAGATGAATGCGTGCAGACGATCTCCGTGCTGATCGACGAGTTCGCGATAGGCGTTGCGATCGCCCACGCGCACTCGGCTGATCAGCTCGCGTTCCTGCTCTCGGCTTATGGCCGAAGACGTACCGGTCACGCTGATCCCCTGTCTCAACATCTACAGTATACCGTCAACCGCCGTTTCCGTTGCTACCGGCCCGGCCCAAGATAGAATCGGGCTTCGTTATGGGTCCCCTTGACCCCGAGCGGAAATGTCGCGCAACTGCTTGTGAATGCAGCACTTATGGCCAAAAAGTCGCCCCACCAGAACGTCATTTGCCAAAACCGAAAGGCGGGATTCCGGTTCGAAATCCTGGAAAAGGTCGAATGTGGCCTGGTTCTGGTCGGCTCGGAGGTCAAAAGTCTGCGGGACGGGAACGCCTCGATCGAGGAGGCGTACGCCAGAATCGAGCGTGGCGAGCTCTGGCTTATCGACTCACACGTACAGACCTACGACTTCGCCCACGCAAGCAACCACGAGCCACGCCGACCCCGCAAGCTCCTGATCCACAAGCGCGAGTTAAACAAGCTCAGACCACAGGTCGAGCAAAAGGGCTTAACACTCGTGCCGCTCTATCTCTATTTCAACGATCGGGGATTGGCGAAAGTGACCATCGGTCTGGCCCGTGGCAAGACGCGGGGCGACAAACGTCAGGCCATCAAGAAGCGCGAGCACAAACGAGAGATGGACCGAGCCCTGCGCGGTAGGCATCGCTAAAGCAGCAAGCATCGCCGACGAAGGTGCTTGCCGCTACACCGAACGGCGATCCAAAGGGTAGTTCGTCGCCATCATCGATCAGACTGCCGAAGCGAACCCGATCAATGCTACCGCTCAAGGTAGCCAAGGGGTCAAAGAAATTTGTTGATACCGGTAAGATTCCGACAGCTATAAAACTGTCATCCACGCCACCGCGAATGTTTACCGACCTGATGAATCCGTCACTGAATAGGGTATCTGCCGCACCAGGAGTTCCATCATCGCCCAGTCGGCCATCACTGCCCAGGTCATATCCGCCCAAAACGAGAGATAAGCGTCTTTAATAATATTCCTTTCAATATTATCCAGAGTTTTTTCCAGGTCTAAGGGCTGATCGTCCAGCGCTGGAATAATCCTTTTCTCCCGGTCTGGCCCCTCGACGATTTCTTCAGGGAGACTTTCGGGCAGAAGGGTTTCTGTCATTTCCAGAACAACGGCTCGCTCCATGGCGTTTTCCAATTCCCGGACGTTCCCGGGCCAGGCATGGCCGGCCAGAACCTTCTCGGCTTCCGCCGAAAGCGGCAGCACTTCCAGGCCATTGGCTTCGGCGTATTTCTTGATGAAATGCTCGGTCAATACGGGAATGTCCTGGGGCCGCCCGCTGAGCGGGGGGATTTTCAAATTCACCACGTTGAGGCGGAAGTACAGGTCCTCGCGGAAATTACCGTTGGCGACTTCGCTTTCCATGTCGCGGTTCGACGTGGCGATGATGCGAACGTCCAGAGGCACCGGTTTCGAGCCGCCGACCCGGTCGATTTCCCGCTCCTGGACGGCACGCAACAACTTGGCTT
>JADFRO010000276.1 GCA_022561255.1 Planctomycetota bacterium
AAATCACCGACGTGAACAACGCATATCTGCGGCAGGGCAACTTGACGCATGACATTCTCGACGGCTGGTGGACCGACGCGGGGACGTTCGAGTCCCTGCATCGTGCAGCCGTTCGCATTGCCGAGGGCGGAGCCAATCACGTCGACGCCCCGGCGGGAACGCCTCTCACCGCGAGGAAGCCGAGCTGACCATGTCGACCGTTCTGGTCACGGGAGCCGCAGGCTTTATCGGCAGCAACTTTGTCAGGTTGCTTCGGCGGCAGCGGGCGGACGTGAACGTCGTTGCACTCGACGCTCTGACCTACGCGGGCAACTTAGCCAACCTGGCTGACTGCTGTGACGGACCCCATTATCGATTCGTGCGCGCCGATATTTGCGACAGCAAGGCGATCGAGCCCGTATTCGCCGCGGGCGTCGATTGGGTTGTCAACTTTGCTGCGGAGAGTCACGTGGACCGTAGCATCCACGGCGCAAGGGCATTTGTTCAAACCAACGTCGGTGGTGTTCAGGTTTTGCTTGACCTCGCGAGGGAACACGACGTCAAACGGTTTGTTCAGGTCTCGACGGACGAGGTCTATGGTTCGCTTGGTGCGACGGGTTCATTTTCCGAGAGCACACCGATCGCCCCGAACAGTCCCTACAGCGCTTCCAAGGCGTCAGCGGACCTTCTCGTCCAGTCGTACTTCCACACGTTCGGCCTTGCGACGATCATCACGCGCTGCTCAAACAACTACGGGTCGCATCAGTTTCCTGAGAAGCTGATTCCACTGTTTGTCACGAACCTCGTGGAGGGACGAAAAGTACCGCTCTACGGAGACGGGCTCAACGTACGCGACTGGATTCATGTCGACGATCACTGCGAAGCGATCCTCGCGGTGCTGGACGGCGCCGCCCCGGGGAGTGTGTACAACATCGGCGGGAACTGTGAGCTTCGCAATATCGAGATCGCGCGGCGGATTTTATCCCACCTCGGTCACGACGAGTCGATGATCGAGTACGTGAAAGACCGCCCGGGTCACGATCGCCGCTACGCGATGGACATCCGTCGGATCGGCGATGAACTCGGCTGGCGGCCGCGGATCGGATTTGATCGGGGTATCGTCGAGACGATCGACTGGTACGTCAACAACGAGGCGTGGTGGCGATCGATCAAGACGGGCGATTATCTCAAGTATTATGAAAAGCAGTACGGCGCCGGCGGGGTCGTGGGGTCCGACCCGTGACGGCGGAGTGCTGGTCCGCGAGTCGTGTCGTCTTGCTCGGTACGGCTGGCATGCTCGGATGCGAGCTTGCGGCCTCGTTGCGGCGGCGCCTCGGCGACGATGCGCAGGATCGCCTCCGTACGTTCGACCAGTCTGAGTTGGACATCACCGACCGAGATGCCGTCGCCAGGGTCATCCAGGGGATTGGGCCGGGCGTCGTGATCAACGCGGCGGCCTACACGGATGTGGAACGGTGCGAGTCCGAGGTCAAGCTAGCGACATCGGTCAACGTCGCGGGTGCTCGCAACGTGGCTCAAGCTTGTCGAGACGCCGCCGCAACGCTGGTTCACTTTTCAACCGATTACGTTTTTGACGGTAGAGCACAGCAGCCCTATCGATGTGACGACACCGTCAATCCGTTGAACGTTTACGGACGATCGAAGTGGGAGGGCGAGCAAGCGGTCCGTGACGTCGGCTGCCGGAATCTGTTGGTTCGCGCGTCCTGGTTGTATGGAGCAGCCGGGCGAAATTTCGTGGAGGCGATTCTCGCGCAGGCGGAGTCCGGCAGACCGGTGCGCGTGGTTGACGATCAGATCGGTAGGCCGACGCTGGCGAAAGATCTGAGCGAGGCTGTGCTCTATCTTCTCGACGCGCGAGCGGAGGGAGCGGTTCACTTCGCGAACAGTGAGCACTGCTCATGGTTTCAGTTCGCCGAGGAGATTCTACGACAGGCGGGTTTGAATGTTGCGGTCGAGCCGATTTCGTCGGCTCAACTCGATCGCCGCGCGGTTCGACCGGCGTACTCCGTCCTCGACCTCTCGAGGTATACCCAACAAACCGGGCAAACGCCGCCGCCGTGGCCCGACGCGCTGGGGCGTTACCTCCGTGAACGCGGAAGCTAGCGCCGTTTCTGCAAAGGTCGTTCGACTTTTTTTCTCCCCTCCTTACCAAGGAGGGGCCGGGGGAGGTTCTCGCAGGATGCGACAGACTACAGGGGGTGTGCCGCGCGCCTTCAACTCCTGCTTCGACGGGAAAGAAGACGCGCATCTGCGTGCCCGTCCCCGGTTTGGTGTCGACGATGACGGTGGCGCTGTGCTGTCGGAGAATTCCTAATACGGCGGGCAGACCCAGCCCGTGACCTTGCGGGCTGGTCGTGAAGAAGGGGTCGAAGATTCTGGAGCGCGTGGCCTGATCCATGCCGTACCCGTCATCAGAAACCCTCAATTCTACGTAACGCCCGGGTTTGGCGTCATAGAGGACCGACACGGACGCTAGCTCTACGGTCAGTTGCGTCTCTCGCGTTTGGACTCTGACCGTCCCTCCGCGAGGCATCGCCTGCATGGCGTTTTGGCAGAGGTTGAGTATGACTTGCTCGATTTGGCTGCGGTCTGCCGTGATTCGCGCGAGCCCGTCGGTCAGTTGTACATCGAGCTTATGCTCACGGCCAAACGTTGAGCGAATGAACGTCAGCGACTCGTTGATCACTTCGTTCAGGTCGGTCGACTGCGGGTTGTGTCGTCCGGTTCGTGCGTACGCCAGAAGATGCTTGATCAGGATTTCAGCGCGTGACCCAGCCTCTTCGATCAACTTGATGTGTTCCAACGCCTTGGGCGGAAGTGATTTGGTTGATCGCAGCAGAGCCGTATTCCCGAGGATGACCATCAGAGAGCTGTTGAAATCGTGAGCGACGCCGCTCGCAAGGACTCCGAGGCTTTCGAGCTTCTGTGCATCTCGAATACGGGCTTCGATGGCGGCTCGCTCAGAGACATCCTGTGCCATGGAGGCCACCCCGCGGAAGTTCCCGCCGGAGTCGTGCAGCGGCGTGCTGAACCATTCGCAGGTGAGGCGTGAACCGTCTTTTCGGACGTTCTCGTTGATGGAGTGCGTTCCGGCCGTACCGGCGCAAAGTCCGGCCCATATTTTTTCCACGGTCGCCGTTACGTCCGGAGGAACGATGAGATCAAGCGCTGTTTTTCCGATCGCCTCCTCTCGCGAGTAGCCAAAAATACGCTCGGCTGCGGGATTCCATTCGACCGCCCGGAACTGCGTGTCCCAAACAAGATAGGCCAGGGGCATGCGCTGGACGTGGAACTGCAATCGCTGGAGCGCGTCGTTGAGTTTCTCGACCACGGAGAGATGCTCGGTGATGTCACGCACGATTGCGGTAAAGACCCGTTCGGCGCCCTCCGTACCGACGGCCACGGATATCTCGAGGGGAACGAGGGTGCCGTCGGCTCGCAAACCGTTGCCATGAAGCGTCCGTTCGAAAGGGTCTTCCTCGGGGCGCTGACGACGCGCGCCGTAAGCTCGCACGTGCGCATCCCGCAACTCCGGCGCGACGAGCTTCTTGATCGGCATTCCGATCGCCTCTGTGAACGTGTAGCCGAACAGAGATTCCGCCGCCGGATTCCACGACCGGATGCGTCCGTCCGCCCCCGCAGAGATTACCGCCGCGTTGCAAATGTTCACGAGCGTGCTGTAAGCATCGAGCGATCGTTGGAGCGCTTCTTGTTCGTTGATACGCTGCGAAACGTCGCGGAGGATCGCCATGCAGGTGCCGTCTTTGACATCGGCGGCGTGCGTCTCCACGATGACGGTCGTTCCGTCCTTTCGCCGAAGCAGCCGGTCGGATCTTGTCCGGCCTATCTGGCGAAGAAGGTCGAAGTGCTCAAGTGAAAACGTTCTCTCCTGGGGTGCGGTAAGATCCCCGATTTGCAGCTCGCAGATTTCACGTTCGGTGTAGCCGGTCATTTCACACGCGACTTTGTTGGCGGCTATGTAACGACCGTCCGAATCGACAACAAGGATCGCGTCTGGAGCCAGCTCAATCAGTTTCTTGTAGTCGATCTCCGGTTTCGTGCTGCGCGGAGTGGGGTGCTTGGCCGATGGGGCGCCATCTGCCCCGACTCCGGCGTCGGGTGTTGAACGACGTTTCTGGCCACGATGCGCGGACATGCCGGGATGTTACTCAGCGGCGTGAAAAATGCGATCACCCCTGGGCGGACTCTGAGGGAAGCGGGTGTGTGGACGTGTTCCGAGCGTCGGGCCGGACGGGCTCATTCGGGTGTCGCCGGGGCTCTTTGCGTGCCGATGACCGGTATGGTAAGGTCGTACGGTAGAGGCTGCCGCCGAGCATTGGGGAGAGGGTTTTGCTGCATTTTG
>JADFRO010000277.1 GCA_022561255.1 Planctomycetota bacterium
CGCGATGGTCAAGGTGTTGGTCGAGAGGGACGAAGCCGCTTGGCGGATGATCGTATCGACCTCGTCAGCCGTGAGCGGTTCCGTCGCTCCGCCGGGTAACGAACGCGGTGACGTAAGCCCGCTGCCGCACCCGGTCAGGATTGTCCACAACGCCGATAGTGTTACCCGGCGCGCAATGTGAATCACATTTCTCCCGTGTGCGGACTTTGCCGACAGTCTGCTGCGCAAAGGCGTCTTGCTTAAGGCCGGTTCGGTCTCGTGTCGTCGCGACGGGTCGGCAGTGTAGAGTGTGTTTCGATAGAGTGTCAAGCGGAACTTGTGGACCCGCGCGAGATAACACCGTAGTGTGGACTGTGCCCGCTTCCTCCCTTTGAACGACTCGGACGAAGCCCGACGGTCTGCGTCAGGCGTTTGTGATATCACAAGCCCGGGTGATCGTTTGAAGTTCGTCGCCTTGTTGTTTCTTGATCCTCGACCGAAAACGGATACGCTCTGACTCGGCACGAGGCGTCCGACGCGATCGGAGACGTATCCTCGGCGTGTACCCGCGGTGTTGCGCTTGTGCCCCTGGAGCCCATCATGCGAAAACGGAACCGCCGCAAGCTTGTTCTGTGGCTGGCGCCAGGTTGCTTGCTGTGGCTATCGTGCCCCTCGGGTACCGGGCAGTTCCTCGCCCCGGTTGTGCAACCGATTCTCACCCAGTTTCTAACCGATCTAGCGGCGACGCTGACCGACAACCTCCTGGGGCAAAGTCAAGCACCCTGACGAGAAGTGCGCCGTGGAAGGCCACACACTGTCACGCCTGGGTACGACGTTGCGCCGACGTGAATGGCTGGCACGACTTCTGTGTTTGACGTGCGCCGTGGGCGTAGCTCCGACTTCTTCGGGCACTCAGTCGGAAGACGCGCCGACGACCAAACCGAACGCCGCGGTCGATGCGACCGAGGATCGAATCAAGCTCTCGCTTCGTTTCCAACCCGACACCCTCGACGATTCGCGCAAACCTCCGACGGACCCGTTGGGGTTCGCCGGACCCTCCAGCGTACGCCCGCGAGCCGAACCGACCGAAGGATTCCTTCCTATCGAAGACCGTTGGCGGGTGGGCTTTCCGCGCTACGACCGCTTGGGTCGACGGCAGCCGCTCGATCGAGTGACGATGGGCGCGATCAGCGGCAATTACCAGTACGTCGAGGGGCGATGGTACGACCCCTACAACCAGAACGTGTTGAAGGGCGACTACCCGATCTTTGGGCAAAACACCTTCATGAACCTGACGCTCATCAGCGACACAACGTACGAATATCGCAGAGTACCGACGGCAAGCGGGGAGAGCACCGCTCGAGCGGATCGCCGAGGCTTCTTCGGCCATCCTCAACAAAACGTTCTGACTCAGAATTTCATCTTGCAGTTCGAGCTGCTGCACGGATCGACCGCGTTCAAACCGTTCGACTGGAAGGTCCGCATCACGCCGGTTTTGAATGTGAATTATCTCGGTACTGAGGAATTCGGCGCGGTCAACATTGATGTGCGAAAAGGTCGCTTTCGTCGTTCGAAGGACTTCGCGCTTCAGGAGTTCTTCTTCGAAAAGAAGTTGGCCGACGTAAGTCCGCACTACGACTTTGTCAGTCTGCGCATCGGGCGGCAGCCTTTCGTCAGCGACTTTCGAGGCTTTATCTTCAACGACGTGAACCAAGGCGTTCGGTTGTTTGGCAGCAGTGAGTCGAACCGCCGCCAGTGGAACCTGGTCTATTTTTATCAAGCCGAAAAGGATTCAAACAGCGAGTTGAACACGTTCGACGCCCGACACCAGCACGTCGTCGTGGCGAACTACTACATCCAGGACTCGCTGGATTTCGAGTTCCTTCCTCCCACCTGGCGCAAAGGCTTCACGACGCAATTTTCTTTCCACTACAACTACGACGACCAGGGGGCGGAGAAGTTGCACTTCGACAAGAACGGCTTTTTGGTTCGGCCGGACCCGATCGGAAGCTTTACCCCCCACGACGTCAAGGTGGCATACATCGGTTGGGCTGGGGACGGGCACATCGGTCGGTTGAACCTGACGCACGCCGCTTATTGGGCACTCGGACGCGACGACTTCAACGCCCTGGCGGGGCAGCGTGTCACCATCAACGCGCAGATGGCCGCGGTGGAAGCTTCCATCGACGTCGACTGGTTGAGGCTTCGTGCGTCGTTTCTTTGGGCGTCCGGCGATCGGAAGCCGCAGGATCGCAAAGCGCGCGGCTTTGATGCGATCTTCGACAATCCGAACTTCGCGGGCGGGCCGTTCGGGTTCTGGAACCGCCAAGCCATCAGGCTGCTGGGGGTCAATCTGGTGAACCGCAACAGCCTGCTCCCCGATCTTACGGCGAGCAAGACGGAGGGTCAGGCGAACTTTGTCAACCCGGGTCTCTTTCTTGTGAACTTCGGACTGGACGCCGAGTTGACGCCGAAACTCAAGGCCATCTTTAACGCCAGCTATCTATGGTTTGCACATACCGAGCCGCTCGAGCTCTTCTTGCAACAGCCGGGCATCAGTCGCGAAATCGGTGCCGACCTTAGCGTGGGTCTGGTGTATCGACCGTATCTGAATAACAACGTAATCTTCAACGCCGGTGTGGCCGTGTTCCTGCCGGGTGAGGGATTCGAACAGATTTATGAGTCGGACAAGATGTTGTATGCGGCGTTCACGTCTTTCACTTTGAGGTTCTAGCTGGGAGTTCGGGGATGCGATTCGTGCTCGGTTGGTTGGTCGTCTTGGGTTTTTGCGGCATGGGTTGGGTCGCGTGTCGATCGTCGCCGGATTCCAGCGAGCGTCGCCCGATACGCTTCGACGATGCGAGTCCGGTCGCGGCTCCGCCCGTGCGTGCCATCGCACGTTATGCGTCGCAGGCAGAGGCTGATGCCAAGAGTGCCGGATGCCTCACGTGTCACACGGACACGGACTCTCGGTCCATGCATGAATCACCCGGCGTGTTGATCAGTTGCGTGGATTGTCACGGAGGCGACCCGTCCGTTCGTCGTCCCGAGACGTTGCCACTTAGTCAGCCACCCAGCGCCGCGATTCGAGCGTTGATGTTGGAAGCACACGTCCAGCCTAGATTTCCAGAGGCTTGGGCCGATCCAGAAACGGGGGAATACTCTTCTGCGAATCCGGTGCGCAGTAATACGCTGCTTAATGTTGAGGATCCGAATTTTATTCAATTCGTCAATCCGGGCGATCTTCGCGTAGCTGATCGTGCCTGCGGGGGGTGTCATAGTGCAATCGTAACCAACGTTCGCAAGTCGATGATGACGCATGGAGCCCAGCTTTGGGGTGCAGCCATCTACAACAACGGAAGCTACCCCTACAAGCTTCCGAGATTCGGGGAAAGCTACAGCGTAAACGGTGTGCCTCAGCGCCTTTACACCACGCCACCGCCGACGCCTGAAGAGCGTGCGCGCGGCGTACTCGACTACCTGGATCCGCTGCCGCGCTGGGAAGTGACACAGATGGGCAACATCCTCCGCGCTTTCGAGCGCGGGGGAAAGGTTCAGCGGCTCGAACTGGAGGTTGGTCTCCCGAACGTACTTGAGGAACCCGGCCGTCCTGACATGAAGCTGAGCGATCGAGGTCTCGGAACCCAGCTCGCCACGGACCCTGTTTTCCTGGGCATCCAAAAAACTCGACTGCTCGATCCGCTCCTTTCGTTCCTGGGCAGCAACGATCATCCCGGCGACTTTCGGTCGAGCGGCTGTACCGCTTGCCACGTCATTTACGCCAACGATCGCTTTGAGGCTCATTCCGGGCAATACGCGGCTGCGGGGAACATGGGACGTTCACAAACCGTGGATCCCACAATCAACAAGGATGAATCGGGACATCCGATCAAACACCTGCTGACGCGATCGATTCCGTCGAGCCAGTGCGTCGTTTGCCACATGCACCCCGGGACTTCGTTCGCCAACACCTACCTGGGCTACACCTGGTGGGACAATGAGACGAACGGTGGACACCTGTATCCGCAACAGCAATCGCCGGTCACCGCGGAGCAGATGTTCAACGCCTATAGTGCCAACCCGGAAGCCGCAGCGGTACGCGGCCTGTGGTCGAACTTGCACGCGGGCAAGGCGGATCATCACGGCGTCAAGGCCGGCGAGGACTTCCTCGAAAAATCCATCGCCCTCAACGAGAAACTGGAACAAATTCAGCTTGCGGATTTTCACGGGCATGGTTGGCTGTTCCGGGCGGTCTTCAAGCAGGATCGCAAGGGAAACCTTCTCGACCACGATGGCGCCGTGGTCGACCCGGTGACACCTCAAACACTCCAGCAGGCCGTCGCGTTCCGCGCCGCAACGCCGGACAAGCATCCGCCACC
>JADFRO010000278.1 GCA_022561255.1 Planctomycetota bacterium
GGGTCGTGCCTGCCCCCGACCGTGGACATGGGTGCCTACGAGTTCGTGCCTCCTCCGCCGTAAAGGGGGCTACGGAAAGACCACCCGGTCGGAGGGTTCCATCCTTGCTCGCGTCCGTGTAGCGTTCGTCCGACGGGGTTCTCTCGCGCCGGCCAAATCGCCCGGATTTCGGGTTCCGGCGTATTCTTGACCTCGGACGCAAGGATGCCGGCATGGCCAAGGTGATGCGGGAAGCGGATCTCGACTCTCGATCCGGGGACGAGCAGCTCTCCGCCGAACAACTCCTGAAGATATCCATTTTCTCCGGCCTCAAAGCGGCGGCTCTGGAGCGCTATCCCGGTGCGTTGGTTCTTCGTCGGTACGCGAAGAATGAGATCGTTTGCCGACAAGGGGAGCCGGGTTGGACGGCCTTCTACATCCTCAAGACGGAGGACTTGCTGGCAATCCGTGAGGACGACCAAGGCAACGAGCCCGTGCAAGCATTGCGCGGGCGCGCCGAGCGGTTGACCGCGACGACGGCCGCGACCCAAACCGTCACGGAGTACGACCCGTCGCTGGCGCTTCTCGATCCCAACGAAAAACGAAACCGTGCGGTTTCGGTCGAAGCGGAGAACCCCGATCTCGCCGAGCAGTTGCGCCTAAGCGCCGAGGGTGACGATCTGCGCGCCGCAGCCACCGTTTCTCTGACCGTTCCCGCCCGGCGGGCGTCCACGGCGATCGAAGGAAGCGTATGGTCGCGGACAATGAAGCGCCTTTTCGGCGTCCGCCGGTCTACGAGCACGTCGACTCTGCAGAACATTCCCATTGACGGGCCGGTGGACCTGCAGTTGGAAAACCCGGTTGCGACGCTGTATGAGGGCGAGCTATTTGGGGAAATGAGCTGCCTGAATCGCCACCCGCGATCCGCGACCGTTCGCGTCACGCGCGATTGCTACATGATCGAGATGCTCCGAAACATTCTGGAGCTGCTTCAAAAGAACAAGGCGTTTAAGGAAGAGATGGACGCCGTCTACCGACGCAGGGTGTTGGACGCCCATCTCCGCTCCCTGCCCCTCTTCCGCGACGTTGAGGACGACGTGCTCACGGAGCTTCGCGCGCGCGTCGAGCTCGTAACGATGGAGCCCGGAGAGGTTCTCTTCAACGAGGGCGATCCGTCAGACAGCGTCTACGTGATCCGGATCGGCATCGTTAAGGTCACGCAAAAGGCGCCCGGCGGCGAGCGGGTTCTTGCGTATCGTTCTCGCGGCGAGTACGTCGGAGAGATCGGCCTCCTACGCGACGAGCCGCGGATGGCTACCTGCACTGTGCTGGACCATCCGGTGATTGAGGGAGAAAAAAAACGGCGCGCTGGACGCGTCGAGCTGATTCGCATCGCCAAAGACGACCTCTTGAAGCTCCTTGATCGCTACCCGCAACTGCGATCCAAAGTCGAAGCGGAGGCGGCCAAGCGAATCGAGCCTGAGACCGGGTTACAGCAGTTGCCGGTCAGCCGCTCCACAAGGTTTGATGATCTGGGGCTGCTGCAGGGCCAGAAGCTTATGCTGATCGACCTCGACCGTTGTACGCGATGTGATGAGTGTGTGCGGGCATGTGCCAACACGCACGCTGATGGTTTAACGCGGTTGTTGCGGGAGGGGCCGCGATTCGGGCGCTACCTGGTGCCATCATCGTGTCGCCAATGTCTGGACCCGGTGTGCATGATAGGCTGTCCCGTCGGTTCGATTCACAAGGGCGCGTCGGGGCAGATCGTCATCGAAGATTGGTGCATAGGCTGTGAGATTTGCGCCAAGCAATGCCCGTACGACGCGATCAACATGCACGATTTGGCGCTGGCTTCGGCGGAGACGGACGGTACCAACATCGACGTTACGCAACAGGCAGTGGTGTGCGATCAGTGCAGCTCCCTTTCGGGTGGAACACCAAGCTGTGTCTACGCATGCCCTCACGATGCCGCCCTGCGGGTGGATGCCCGGTCGTTCTTCGCCGCACATGCCGAAACCGGAACCCACGTCGAGGAGTCGGCCGCGGCGTCATGAAATTCGACAAGACGCATCGAAGGTGGTTCTACGCGACGGCGGCAATCACGATGGCTTGCTCCGTGATCTATGCCGCTTATGCGGCCAACACACCCGGCGGACCACGCGGCGGCACGTGGGTGGGCTTGGCGTTCGGCCTAGCCGGTGCGGGCATGATCTTGTTTGCCGGACTGCTCGCGCTGCGCAAGAAGATGCTACTGCTGCGCGTTGGATCCGTAGCGTGGTGGATGCGCGGACACGTTTGGCTCGGTGTCTTGGCCTTGCCGTTGATCCTGTTCCACTCGGGGTTCGCGCTCGGCGGAACCCTAACCACCGTGCTGATGTGGCTGATGTTTGTGGTTGTGGGTACGGGTGTGTTCGGCGCGATGCTGCAACATGCGATGCCCTCGATCGTGACCGCCCAGGTCGGCGAAGAGTGTACGTACGAGCAGATTACGCGAGCGCAGCTCCAACTTCGGCGCGACGTGTATGAATTGGTCTCGGCTGCTGCCGGTCCGGCGAAGGGGGCGGCTCACGAGCGCGCCGAGCTTGAGCAGGCGCTGGGCGTGACGTTTCGTGATCGCGCAGCCCCTAAGTCGGTAGAAGGCGGGGATATCCTGTCGGACGTTTACGTTCGCACGGTTCTGCCCTATCTTCGTCGGTCTCACGGTACGCGCTCACCCCTTTGCGACGCCACAACCAGCGCGCTTCTTTTCGATCAGTTGCGGCCACAACTTGATCCTTCGCTTCATGGCGCGTTGGATGACATGGCATCGATGTGTTCGGCGGTTCGACAGTGGAGTCGACAGATCCAACTCCACCGGTGGCTCCACGGCTGGCTTCTGGTGCACGTTCCCGCGTCGATCGCCTTGTTGGTCTTGATGTTCGTGCATGCCGTCATGGCGCTGTACTATTGATTTATTGTTGGCGTGCTCGACCGCCGTGACTTTCGTCCGCCGCGTCAAATCTCACGCTAAGAGGTGCGATGGCTAAGTCGTCCCGTCCATTTTGGGAGCAGTTCGAGCTGGACTATTTTCGCCGGCTCTCGCCCTACCGGGCGACCAAGCGGTGGCTTTGCGTGGTCGCAGCGCTGATTCCGGTAGCATGGGTGGCGTTGGCCGCCGTGCGTAACGATTCCTCCTTGTACGACAGCGGCCCCATGGCAGATGCACACGCTTTCCTGGCGAGCGACTGTGCAAAATGTCACACAACGCCGTGGAGAGGGGTGCTGGGTTTGACGGACCCCCCACGAGCTGATCGGGCCATGAACGAAGCTTGCCTGCGGTGTCATAGCCAGTCCATCGCGCACGATGTGCAGACGTTCACGGCGCGTCATCTCGGGGCGGAAGCGTCTACGTCTGAGCCGCCGATGGCTTGTGCCCAGTGCCATACGGAACATCAGGGTCCGGGCAAGTTGGCAGAAGTGGCGACTGAGCGTTGTACGTCGTGCCACCAGGGACTCCAAGCGATCGGGGCCGAGACCACGTTTCACGACTCGATCACCGCGTTCCACGCGGATCACCCGGAGTTCCGGCGACTAACGAACGGCGCGACTGATGCATCCAGAATCAAACTGAACCACGCCGTGCATCTGAAGCCGAACTTACGCAGCCCGGACGGACCCGTGCAGATGGCTTGCTCCGACTGCCACCGAGCGGGCAGATCCGCCGCTGCGTGGCCTTACGCGCGGCCGGGTCTCCATGACGACGTCGCCGGATCAGTTGTTGCGTCGGAACCGCAAATGCAGGCCGCGTACATGGAGCCGATCCGCTACTCGCTGCACTGCGTTAGATGTCACGAGCTCGTGGTGGACCCGTTGAAGGAACTGTTCGGGGGCAGCGCCATCGTCCCGCACGACGAACCGGCGGCGATTCAAACCTTCCTTCGAGGTCAACTGACGGCCTTCATTCAGAAACATCCCGAGGCGCTGTCGCGACGGGCTGCGGGACGTACCGATCGACGGCCCGCGCTGCAGGACGCCCCGCCGGACGAAGTGAACCGGCTGTCGCTCGAGTGGGTGGAAGAGGAACTCGCGGCTCTCGAGCAACAGATGTATTTTGACAAGAAGAGTTGCGTCTACTGCCATGAGCAAGACATGGCCAAGGGACTCCCCGGGCGGTTGCCGCGGATCGTGCCGCCCGAGATTCCGTCCCGGTGGTTTGAGCACGCGTCGTTTGACCACTCGCGGCACCGCGTGCTCGATTGCCTGGAATGCCACGCCGGCGCGAGCGAAAGCACTCGCACGAGCGATGTGCTCTTGCCAGGGATCGAAACGTGCCGTGCGTGTCACGCACCGCAAAGTGGGCGGGGTGAATCAGCCACCGGGGGCGTGGCCGACG
>JADFRO010000279.1 GCA_022561255.1 Planctomycetota bacterium
CTGCCTCGACACCAACTGGATATCTTCGCTCGGGGAGTACATCCCACGCTTCGCGCGGAGCTTCGCCGAACGTTGCGGCGCGGCCTACGGCGTTTCGTGCAGCAGCGGCACAGCCGCCGTCCATCTCGCGCTGGAAGCCCTCGACATCGGTCCCGGCGACGAGGTGATCATCCCCGCGTTTTCGTTGATTGTGTCGGCCAACACCGTCTGCATGACCGGCGCGACGCCGGTGCTCGTTGACGCAACCCCCGACACCTGGTGCATTGACCCAGCGAAAATCGAAGCCAGGATTACGCCGCGTACGAAGGCGATCATGGTCGTTCACATGTATGGCCACCCCTGCGACATGGACGCGATTTCCGAGATCGCGCGACGTCACGAACTCTTCGTTATCGAGGACGCCGCGCAGGCTCACGGTGCTCGCTTTCGCGGTCGCGTCGTGGGCGGGATCGGCGATGTCGGCTGCTTCAGCTTTTACGGCAACAAGATTCTGACGACGGGGGAGGGCGGCATGTTGGTCACCAGTGACCGGGCGCTGTCCGACCGGGCTGCTCTGCTACGCAATCAGGCGTTCGAGGACGAACGATTCCTTCACCATCACGTCGGATTCAACTACCGCATGACCAACATTCAGGCGGCAATCGGGCTGGCGCAGTGCGAGAAGCTGGTGGACAAGGTGCATCGAAAGATCGAAATCGCCTCGATCTACTCCGAGCTTCTGGCGGATGAAGCGGACCTTCGGCTTCCCGCACGGGCTTGCGGATGCGACCCGGTCTATTGGATGTACGGCTTGGTTCTAAAAGAGTCCTTCGGGCGGAGCATGCGAGACGTTCGAGCGCGCCTCGCGGCGGAGGGCGTCGACACGCGATCGTTCTTCGTCCCGTTGAATCGTCAGCCTGTCTACCAAGGCAACCACCGGCGGTGGCCCGACCTGCGCGGATCGCATCCGGTGAGCGAGCAGCTCGGCGAGCAGGGGTTCTACCTGCCGTCGGGTCTGAATCTCACGCGAGAAGATCAGACGTACGTTGTTGATCGGTTGCTCTCATGCAAACGTTAGCCCCACACGCTCCGGCGCGATTCCAGCCGGTCGGGGTCGCGTCCGATCAAGGTGCAGCCGCCGCGGATCAACGCCGCCCGTCAGCCCAACTGATCTCGATCATCCTCGCGACGTACAACGAGCGAGAGAACATCTGCGAGGTCATCCAAGGCATTTTTGAGCATTTGGGTGCGTCGGTCGAGGTCATCGTGGTTGACGACGACTCGCCGGATCAGACTTGGAGGCAGGCTGAGCAGCTCGGCGACGCGCGGGTCAAGATCATCCGCCGTGTTTCGACGCGGGGTTTAGCCTCTGCATTTAACCGAGGGATTATCGAATCGCGCGGTGACGTCGTCGGCTGGATGGACGCCGATTCGACGATGCCGGTTGAGCTGCTACCGAAGATGATCGCGCAGTTGTCACAGTTCGACGTCGCGATCGGTTCGCGCTACGCCGACGGCGGCAGTGACAACCGTCATTGGGCTCGGGTGTTGGCGAGTCGGTGCATCAACGGGTTTGCGGGTTTCGTACTGGGTTACGGCATTCGTGATTACGACAGCGGGTTCGTCGTGCTACGGCGCAGCGTGTTCGACAAGGTATCGATCATACCGACCGGCTACGGCGCCTATTTCATGGAGTTCCTCTACACGTGTCGGCGAAAGGGACTCAGCGTCGTCGAAGTTCCTTACGCCTTTACCGATAGGACCAAGGGCGTGTCGAAATCGGCGCCGAGTGTGATTCGCTTTTTGTGGACGGGGATGGGCTACGTCACGCGCATCTTAATAGCGCGTTTGCGGCGGATCGACTGATGGCTGTACGCCTGAGTACGCTGCCGGCGCGTGTGGGTTTTTCCGGTTACGAGGATGCAATCGTGTTGACCACGACGGCTGAGTTCAAACCGATCGTAGCGAGCCACGTTCGTGAGGACGAGCGAGGTTTGTTCGTCGAGGCTATTAACGCCGGGCCCTGGGAGACGGTCATCACGGGGAGTATGCGCGCTGGCGGCGTACTCGGAGATCATTACCACAAGAAGACGCGAATGTTTTTTTTCCTGACCACCGGACGGGCAGACGTCGAAGTCGTGGACGTTTCGACGGGGGCCCGGCGGAAGTGTCACCTCGCGACGCACGAGGGGGTGTACCTTGAGCCCAATCAGGCGCACGCGATCCGATTCGCTGAGGCGTCGACGTTTCTCCTGCTTAAGTCAACACGCTACCGCAAGGATGACCCGGACACGTTCCCGTTTCCCGTGACGCAGCGATCAGCCTAGCGCCGCGGACTCTACCTCGTGTGCGTTAAGGATTCATGGTGTCATCGTGAGGACGACTGAATTCAAGCGGATGGCGGACCACGAAACGGCGCACTGGTGGTATCGCGCGCAGCGTGCCAACCTCGTCGACGCCGTTCGCAGCCTCCCGCTTGCCCCGGGCGCTCGCGTGCTCGATGCGGGCTGTGGAACGGGGCGCAATCTCGTTGAACTTCAACGGACACTCAACGTCACCACGCACGGAATCGACGCCTCTGCGGAGGCGGCTGCGAGCTGGAACGGTGATGGGCGTCGTTGCCGTGCATCGGTGAACGAACTTCCCTACGCGGGCGAATCGTTCAGTGTCGTGGCCTCGGTCGATCTGCTGCAGGAAGCGTCCGTCAAACCGGCTCGAGCGATTCGGGAGATGGCTCGCGTGCTGCGCGTCGGAGGGTTTCTGGTGGTTCTCGCACCGGCCTATCAGTGGATGCTCTCCCGACACGACGTTGCGGTTGACTCCGTGCGGCGTTTCACGCGACGACAGCTTCACGACCTCGCCCTCCGCGCCGGGCTGACGGTGCAGCGTTCGACGCATCGCTTCGCCACGCTGTTCCCGCTCGTGGCGAGCGCGCGAATGCTCGGCAAGCTCGGTGGTACAAACGGCGGCGCCGTTCGATCCGACCTGCGATCCTATCCGCGATGGGTGAACGGAACGCTCCACGCCATCGCTCGGACCGAGCATCGCATCGCTGGACAACACACCATACCGTTCGGTTCGACGATCCTGATGATCGCGCGAAAGGGCGCGGCATGAGCCTTTCACGGTCGTGGCAGTTCGTCGGCAGCAACGAAGGCGTACCCTATCGCGTTTACGATTGGCTTCGCCGCCGGCTCAACGGCCGCTTGGTCGCGTTTCTCGCGGAGCATTTACCCGAATCGTCGAGCAACAACGCGTCGCCCGCCATTTGGTCATTGGAAGCGGGAAGCGGCACGGCGTTTGCGTCGTCGCTGTTTCAAAGCCAGCGCAGAGTCGCGGGTAGTGTATGTCTGGACCTTGACGAGACCGCTCTGCGCGAGGCCAAACGCCGCGACCCGAAGCTACACGCGGTTGTGGCGGACATCTCGCACATGCCCTTCGCGCCGGAAAGCTTCGCCCTCGTTTTCAACAACAGCACGGTGGAGCACCTGGACGATCCTACGGTTGCGGTGACGGAGATGCAGCGCGTCTGTCGATCGGATGGTCGCGTGTTCGTCGGCGTACCCTACCTGTTCGGACCGCTCGCGTTTCAACCGTTGATCGGCAAGACGTCGATCGGCGTGTGGCTTGGACCTGTGTTTAGTCGGGCCGCGTTGTATGCAGTGATGAACAGGGCCGGACTCACGCCCTTGACGTCGATTCGATTCTTTTGGAATTTCTTCGTCGGCGCGGTGGCTGCCAAGACGAACGCGCCACAAACCGGCTCGGTCGCTGGGGTCGAGCGATGACCACGGCTGTATTGTTCACGCTCGCAGTCGCTCCGGTGTATCTGCTGATTCGCCAGCCGTTTCGGCGCCTGCCGCTGCACGTCGACTCGGGCTTTTACGTCTCCAACCACACGATCGCAACGGGTCGATTCCGATTCTCCAAGGGGTGGAACGCCCATTACGCAGGCTGCAGCAAGCTGCTTCCCGAGGTTTTCTATAGCTTGGTGTATCTGCTTCACGGGCGCAGCGACGGCGCAAGAAGCGCCGACGGCTACAAGCGTAACGCTCGCCTGTACGCCTCGCTTTACAACTATGCAACCGCAATCGCCATCGGAATTCTCGCCTATTACCTCTCCGGCGGGCAGTTGGTGTTCTACTTCGCCGGGCTGGCGACGTTCGCCCTGCTATCCAGCGAAGCCCATTACGGCGTGTTCGATGAGTGCGCGGAATGGTTTGAGCTGCTCTTTGACGTCGTGGCCGTTACGCTTCTGATCGTCGGGCTGTCGCGCGGCGAAGGCTGGTACGTCGGATCGGCTGCTTTCGTTTGGGCGCTGGGCACGTTTTTTGTCAAAC
>JADFRO010000280.1 GCA_022561255.1 Planctomycetota bacterium
GGATGAATGGATCGGCGGCGCCCGGTCGGGCAACACGGTTAGAATGATCAACATCGCAACAGAGGCGAAAACACCGATCAATCGTGCCCGCCTTTTTTGAGGCGAGTACCCGGGCTCGTGGATGATCAGCGTGCCACCGAGTGCGACCATCGAGAGCGCGAGCATCATCAGTGCGGCCGATTGACCGAAAACATGAATCGCCACCGGAGCGCCGATCAGAATGGTAAAGGCAGCGCAAGTGAGGAGTCGTGCAAGAATCTTGGCGCCCTCGGAGGATCGGCTCGCAACGCGGGCAAGAAGCGTCTGTCGCCCGTAGCTCGTAGCGAATCCGATCGCCGCGACGCCTACGCATGCCAGTATGTTTGCACTAAGGGAAAGCGGAGCGCCATCCGGTGGCACCGCGAGCGTACCCAAGGCGACAACGATACCAGCTGCCGCGCATACGACGCCAAATCCGCCGATCGAGCGGATGGCGGTCAACCTCGCCGAGCAACCAAACAGGACACCGATTCCCAGCGCCAACAACATCGCCCCCATCAGAGCGGGTCCGCCGCCGGCTCCGTCTCCCGAAAGCTCCGCCCAGACCATCACTCCACAAGCGCTGCCACCGCCGACGGCGACGATGCTCGCCCGGAGTAACGAAGGCCAGCGATCACGGCACAGCGGCAGCGACGTGGCGTCTCCGTCGAAATCCGCTTGTTTACGCTCACCCCCGCTGGAACCGAGCATCGCCGCGATGATCGCGACGAGCAGCGCGGGTAGCGCAGCCGCAACGAGCATCGCGTCCGCCGCCGCCAACGAATCGCAGAGGAAGAGCGTTAACACGGCGCCCGGAGCCGCCCCTACCAATAACCACGCCGTCGCCAGCGTATCCCAATGGCCGAAACGGCAGCAAAGGTGATGCGCGCACGAAATTGCCAGTCCGAGGATGGCCAACGGAATCAACCCGGTAAGGAACACCAGGAGGGCAGTCAATCCGACGAGCGGAATCGTCGACCAAACGAAGTGGGTCTGCAGCCATACGTAAAAAACACTCGTCAGGCGCGCCAGGGTCGGTAGCAGGGCTGTTCCCACCCCGGCTGCCAGTGCGATGACGGCGAACGTCACCCAATACAACGGACGATCGGGGGAGCCCGGGCTGATAAGAACGCCGGATATGTTCGACGGCCGTCCGGCGCGTACGAAGCGCCGCCATGCGATCGAACAAATCCACATGGCCACACCCTGCGGGACACGGACGCCGATGGCCAGCGTAAGTAGTGAGATGCCCACGCCGAGCGACGGTGAGAACACTATGGGCCAGGGGCTTCGGTCCGGTGCGAACGCCTGCTGGAGGCGTACGGTCAACGCCGCGATGACCACGGCAACCGTCATGCCGAGCAGTGCGGACAAGGCGGCGGCGGGCCACGTCGCGTGGCCCAGAGCGTCGCTCGATCGAACGAACTGCGATTCGCCCGCCCCGTCGTCGCTCTCGCGTTGCCGTCGTCGAAGAAAACGTGGAGGACGGAAACGACCGTGACGCGATCGGCGAGCATGGTTCGGCGCGGCGCGCGGATGACCCCGGAAAGGTGGGTGCGCCGATGTACGATGTCCAGTTTGTCTGGGCATGCGTTGTGGGCCTCCTGCCCGCTTCCCCGCCGAATCTCCGGGGCTTCTTCCGTGAATTATTCGTCCACCGTCGTGGGCGACGGTAGAACGGTGGTTTCTAACGCGCTGAAGGCTCGAACGCCACCCTCGTCAAGCTGAACCACGAGTCCCGCCCCGGGGTCAATGTCGATCATCGACCCGGCGTAGGCCTTTCCGCCATGCAGAAGATGCACACGCCGCCCCATCGGTTCGCAACGCTGCATCCACGCGGCGCGAAGTCGATCAACATTCACAGCCGGTACGGGAAGCACCCACTCTTCGAGATGGCGCAGGACTTCGACCGCCAGCGCCGTGCGATCGATTGCGAATTCGCTTTCGATTTCAAGCGACGTCGCCGTTTTGGCGAGCGGACCGATCAGATGCCCGCGATGCTGCAGGCAATTGATCCCGATCCCGATGACGTACGCGACCCGGGCGTCGCTCAGTTTTCGCGACTCGATCAAAATGCCGGCGACCTTCCGTCCGCCGATCAATAAATCGTTGGGCCATTTGATGACCACCGTCACGCCGGCCGTTCGAGCGATCGCGTCGCAGGTCGCGACGGCTATGGCGACTCCCAGGCGGGCCCCGGTTGCGCTATCGTTGGCCACACAATCCTGGCCGACCGGCTGGTCGAACACCACGACGCTCATCAACAAGCCGGCGCCGCGGGGCGCCTCCCACGTCCGACCAAGACGTCCGCGGCCGGCGGTCTGATGCTCGGCGAAAACCACGAGTCCGTCGGCGTCGGCGTGCTCGATACGTCGCCAGGCCTCGGCGTTGGTGCTATCGAGGGATTCGACGTACTCCACGCGCCGCCCGATCCGCCCGCCCGCGCGCTCGAGGGAGATGCGATCGATGTCAAGTAGTGCGTCACCCATCACTATAACGTGCATGCTACCCGTCCTTGCGTTCATTCCACAACAACCGGCGCCGAGCTCGGCGGCGGGGAGCTGCTCATTGACACGTCATTCGACGGTTGAAGCCAAACAGAGACGCGACGGTGAGAGAGTGGACCCAACCCTCCCCAGTGATTCACAATCGTCCGCTCCCTCACGGTCGCGGCTCGGAAAACCCGTCGATTGATGCGTGACAGAACATTAGCCCCCGACCGATGAACGATCCCAGTTCCAGTCGATCGCGTTGATCGGTCGATCCTTTCGAGCCAGAACGAACATGATGGGCTCGCCGGTCTTGTCATGATAATCCCAGCCGACCGGCTCGGTGTAATGCGCTCTGAGAAACGCCTTCCATTCGTCGAACGGATCCTCATCAAAGACAACAAGAATCAGGCGTGGCGGATCTCGCTGAAGGTCGTCGAGGAGATTTTTTCGGCGCTGTGCCGCCCCGGACATCCCTTCTGCGAGTCCGGTGATCATCGTGTAGCGCGAGGCGCACCTTCGCTTGGAATAGTAATAAATCGATGCGTCGTTGCCGAAGACGAAAATCGAGTCGCCCGGGTCGGTGACGCTGCGAACGTTTTCGCCCTGGCCGCGTCCCCAGAAATCCCGTGAATTGTATCGCTTCACGGTAATGCCGAACGGTGGCTGAGACAGATAGTGCGTGGATTGGGTCATGAGCACAGCGCCTCCGACAATTCCCAGTAGGAGACCTTCGCTGATACGCCGACGACGCCCGTCGCCCGCTACGACTCGAACACCGTGCGAGATCGCCATAGGGACGGCGATCGCCAGAACCGGAATCAGCAGATAGTAGTAATGGGGCCAGAAGCGACCGGGCAGGCAGATCGCAACGAAGCTCGCAACGACCAGCGCGAGGACAAGCGCTGCGGTTTCGGTGCGGCGAGCGAGCCATGCAAGCACCCCTGTCGCCACAGCTCCCGCGACCCAAAGCGGTAGCGCGCTTTCAAAGATGAAGGGGTGGCGAATCGGCGCAAAAAACCGGGCGAACCGAGCGAAGAAGGGTTCCGATGCGCCGCTGTAGCCAAGATTGAAGCGAAAGACGGCATCGACGAACGGTTCGAACCGGTCCGTCACCGCGAAGTAACCGAACACCGCCCCCCAAACCACAACCGGACCAAGAGCGAATAGCCCCAGCGACCGCACTAAAACGCTCCATCGCCGGGAACCCGCAGACTCTCGCCAAACGCACACCGCAATCCACACCGCCAGCAGCAGCCAATGAACCGCGACGATCGTCTTGAGCGTTGAACCGACCGCCAAGGCGAGCCCGGCACCGACCAGCGCTGCCGACGACCCGCCGCGTGCCCGCATGGCCAGGTACCACCCCGCGAGGACGAAGGTACACATGAAGATCTCGCGGTTGCATCCCTCGCCGGCCGATCCTGGGTCCGAGGACACGATCGCAAACAGCATTGCTCCGGCGACCGCAGCCACATCCCCCGAACTTCGGCGAAGAATCTTGAACACCAGCAGCAGCGAGCCGAGCGAGAACGCCGTCGCAAGCCAGCGGAACACGTGGGGCTCATCACCGAAAACCGCTATCGCCCCCGCAAACAACGCGAAAACGCCAAACGGTTGATGATCCCACACGTCGACGTAGAGCGAGTCTCCGGCGAGCAGGCGCGCGCCAATGTAGGCGTAATTGCATTCGTCCGTCTCGAGTGGAAGGTCGAATGCGTGCAGGAGAAAGACGACGAGCGGTACCCCCGCCAACCCCAGCGCGACC
>JADFRO010000281.1 GCA_022561255.1 Planctomycetota bacterium
GACGTCGTCTTTGTTTCGGTCGACGAGACCGGCAAACCCACTGCCGTGTTCCCCGATTAGCGCGCAGGCTCGGTTGGGCAGCGTCGTCCCACGGGATTCGTTGACCGATCGATTCAGACCTCGACCTGTTCGAAGTGTCGTGCTCCGATGTACAGCGCTGCGAGCCCTCCCGTCAGGCTGATTACGACCGACGAAGCGCAAAACAGGAGCGACTGCGTGTCGGGCCATGCTCCGCTCACGTTGTATCGTGATCGATACGTTGCTATACCCACGCCCGCCAAGGTGAGGGCGACCAGTGCGATCGATGCGAGAAGGTTCGTCGTTCCGCCAAGCCCGTTGGCTATTCGGGCGGGATTGGTTTGATCAAACATCGGCAAGCGCGCGCCCAACCCGACGGAAAACCCGCAGAGCCCGAAGCAAATCGACACCGTGGTGATGAGATGAATCCCCGCCCAGATCGGTTCCAGCCCCAAGAGTACGACCGCTATCCCCAACGCCCCGATCGCCACCAGCAGCGTCACCGTCATGGCGAAGCAAAACTTGGAGATCAGCAGTCGGCTACGGCGCATCGGCAACACACCGGTCAGCCAAAGCTTCTGGCCTTCCAAGGAGACGAGCGGAAACACGAATCGACACGTGAACGTCGCGAGAATCAGGCTCACGGCGCACAGGTTCATAAAGGGTAGCATCAAGAGCCAACCGGACGCGTCGAATTGCATGCGGAACGCGGGCATGTTCGTTAGGTACAGCACCAGCAAGCCGAACAGAATCGTCAACTGGCTCCACTGGGCCGGGTCGCGCACGAAGGTCCGCAGATCTTTCGCCGCGATCAGTCGCAGAGGAAGGGGAAGGTAAAAGAATATTCGACCAGCCGTGCCCCCCGACGCGGGAGATGCGGTTCGCCGACCGCTCGTTCGCCCGGCGGCCGCTCGATCGTACGCCCCATCGAAGTAGGTCGACACAATCGTGACAGCGAGCCAGCTAAGAAAAAACGCATTGGCCAGCGTCACACCGAGGTACAGGAACGCTTCTGAGAATTGCGCATGCATCGCGTGATCGATTCCCGTAGCGACCCAGTTGTTGGGAAGAAGCGCCCACTCAACGAAGCTCATTCGCGCCAAGAACGACCGCAACCACACCTCCGTGGCTGTTTCGCTAAGCTGAAGCCATCTCAACCCTGCAAACAGCGACACCGCCAGAGCCGCAACGGCGATCCCCGTTAAAGTCCGTGTGATCTTTCGCGGAAAAAAGCGCGCGGCGCACCACGCGGCGAACAATCCAAGCGCACCGGGGATCGGAATGAAGGCGATGAAAAACGCCAGGAAGAGGATTCGCGACGTCGGCTCGTCCACCGTCGTCGACATGGCGAACATCAGCGGCAGCCCCAGCAATACGACGGACCAACTCGACAGTACGAGGCTTTCGAGAAACTTGAACGTGATGAGGTCGCGCGGTGAGAGCGGCAACGTCAACAGGAAGGCGGATTCACGTTTTGAAAACAAAGAGCTGTACGCGATGATCGCGTTGGAGAAAGTGAGCAGCGCGAGCATGGCGGCGAAGAAGAAATTGAAGATCATCGGAACAGCGATCGTCGCCTCGAGCGGCGTTCGGTCGAGCTGAACCAGCATGGCCTCGAACAACCGGTAGAGTCCGTGCCAGATCACGCCGATCAAGATGGCGGCGGTGCTGATCCGAACCGGCGCCTCATGAATCGCGTTGCGGATGCCGTTGGCGATCGCTCTGGCCCGCGTGCGAAACAGAAGACCGAGTTTCGGTGTTGCAGAGATCGCCCCGGCGTTACCCATCGTCGTCTTCCGTAAGCTGAAGAAAAATTTCTTCGAGGGAGTGTTCCCGCCGCGCCTCGGATCGAAGTTCGTCGAGCGTTCCGATGGCGATCAGCTTGCCGCGATGAATGATGCCGATCCGATCGGCGAGCGCCTCGGCGATGTCGAGCGTGTGTGTGCTCATGAAGACCGAGCCACCGTTGCGCGTGTGCTCGGAGAAGATCTTGCGAACCGCGCGAACCGTCCGGGGATCCAAACCGACCATCGGCTCGTCGATCACCAGAAGCGCCGGATCGTGGAGCATCGCAGCCGCCAGGACGACCTTCTGCTTCATTCCGTGACTGTAAGTTTCGGTTAGCTGGTCGAGAAACTCGCCAATGTCCAGAGCCGTTACCAGCGATTTCAAGCGCCGATCGCGGGTCTTTGTATCAAGCCTGTACATCTCGGCGACGAAGTAGAGGAACTCCCGCCCCGTGAGCTTTTCATAAATGAACGGTTGGTCCGGTACGTAGGCGAGCTGCGCTTTGGCGGCCAGACCGTTGGCTCCGATGGGGTGGCCGCATACGCGAACGACACCCTTGTTGGGCTTGAGCAGTCCTACGATCATCTTAATCGTCGTGGTCTTGCCCGCTCCGTTGGGACCGAGAAACGCGAACAGTTCGCCGCGCGGAATCTCAAGCGAAAGATCGCGGACGGCCACAGTGTTCCCGTAGCACTTGCTTACACCGGAAAGCATGACGGCGGTATCACCGACGGATGCTGAATTTGGTATTTCGTTCATGTCGGTTACAGTCGGCGCTTCCTGGCTGCGATGAGTGCTTCATTGTCAAACACTGCCTGCCGCACCATTCGGATCGTTCCGACGATAGGCAGCGTCATCTCTTGAACGATGACCGCGCCGTGGGCGTCGACCCACGCCTTGGCATGGGAGGACTCCACAACGAAGCAATTGTGATCTCCGTCTGGGGTAGTGATCCGTTCTTCCCCGGTGACTTCCACGAGCATGGGAATGAAGCGCCTGCCGATACCGGTTAAGCACGCGATGGGGTTGACAACCTGCATGCGCCATCGCTGCCCAACGTGAAGATTCGTCAGTGATGAAAACGGATTAAACGCACCGGAGACGACGTCGCCGCTGGTAATCGGCAATTTGAATGTTTTTTCGATCGGTCCGCTTTCCAATGTAAACGAAAAGTCGGCGTGGAACCGTTCGCCGTGAAGTTTGACGTCTGCGCTGTGGTTTTGCAGACGTAGCGTGAATTCGTCGAGAAGACCCTCTGCAGTGTAGACCGAGTGGACGGTGATTCGCATCGGCGTGACGTTCACGGGCAGGCGGTCGATCCAGATCAGGTCGTCGCGCCGAATGGATCGCTCGTCCAGCAGGTAACGCGACCAGACGGTACCCAGCCGGCCCAGGTCGTCGTGGATCGCGTATTCGGTTTCGAGCCCGTTGCTGCGAAGCCAATCGGTGACTTGCAGGGGCGGAGCAGGGTGTGCGGTCAGCCCCGGCCAAACGTCGTGGGCGACCAGCCACGTCATGGCGACGAGCCAAAGCGGCACGATTATGAATCCTGTCATGCGTGTGAACAAATCGGGCTTCCCGGGTGACCAAGCGGCCACAGACGAGTCATGCTCTTTTCCGCTTCGGTGGTTGATTGTAGGGTGACGTGAGGAGTAGGGTCAAACGACGCTCGGTCGAGTCCAGGCGCTTGTGTGGATCGGAAACGCCCTTGACTGCGGTACGCTGGAAAACGCGCGTAGGAAGGACGTTGCGGAGAAGCGCCTGGGTTTGTCTCTTCACCGTCCCCCTCGTTGTGGTCTGCCTGTGGCTGGTGTTCCAGCACAAGCCGCAGTGGTACAAGCCGGTCCGGTTGGACGAGCCCGGGCTGCAACGCGTACGCCGTGACGTCGCCTCGCTTGTAGACGACGTTGGCGACAACATGGTTCACGGTCAAAGCTTCGAGGTTACGATCACCGATCGCGAGCTGACCGAATGGCTCACCGCTTTGCCGGACAATTGGCCACAAGTCCGGCAGGCGTGGCCGGCCGAGTTGACCGAGCCCGTGATCGCTTTTCGCAACGGTAGCATTTGGGCCGGCGTTCATTTTGAGTCTCACGGATGGCGCGTGATCCTCAACGTCGAGGTGACGCTTGCTGTTCAAGAGGATTCACGATACGTGGTCGTGCGACTCCGCGGCATGTCCGGCGGATCGCTGCCCCTCCCACGGTGGCAGCTTGAGCGAGCGCTTGCGCCCTACCTTGAAGGGAGCGGCTCCCCTCGTGAACGATCCTCGTCCGAGAGTACAAATACGGTTTCGTCGTTGCGCGATCTGCGCAGCGTTCATCAACTCTTTGAAGGTGTGCGTGTCAGGAACCGATTCGTTTGGCCTAACGGTGAGCGACCTTTTCGACTCGAAGCCATAGACGTT
>JADFRO010000282.1 GCA_022561255.1 Planctomycetota bacterium
TCGGTGTCGACGATCGAAAAAGGAACAACGTCCTGTACGACTCGACTACAAGCGGCGAGCATCGCCAACTCGCCGACGCGAACGAATTGATGGATGCCACCCATCCCTCCGATCATGACCCCGTCGCCGACAGACACGTGTCCACCCAACAGCCCATTGTTCACGATGGTGACGCGATCACCGACGCGGCAGTTGTGTCCCACATGCACACCGGCGAGCAAAAAGCATTGATCGCCCACCACGGTCTCGGATTCGGGAATCGTCCCCCGATGAATCGTCACGTACTCGCGCAGGATGGTCCCCTCGCCCACGCGGCAATACGTGCGCTCGCCTGAATACTTGGTATCCTGCGGCGTATGCCCGACGATTACGCCGGGATGAAGCTCACAGCCCGGCCCGATTTGGGTCCAACCCGTCAGATAGACACCGTGATACAGCCGACACCCGGCGCCGACGCGGACGTTCCCGTCGATGATGCAGTAGGGACCGACGGTTACGTCGTCGGCCAACTCAGCCTTGGAGTCGACAATCGCGGTAGGATGTATCGTCACGGATTCTCCCTGTATGCAGCCAGCCGATCGACCGAGCGCAGTCTAGGCGCGCTTCACCTTTAACCCCAATCGCGCCATGACCATCTGCAGATCTTCCCACGTCTTACTTTTTTCCGATGGGCTGCGAAGCAGATAGGCGGGATGATACGTCGGCATCAGCGGGATCGATTTCCCAACGCCGGTCTCGCCCGACAGAAAATAGTCGTGAAACCGGCCGCGAAGTTTTCCAATCGACTGGGCTGTGTTCAACAGCGTCTTCGCCGCAGGCGATCCCAGCGCAACCAAAACCTCCGGATCGATGATCGACAACTGCTCGCGCAGATAGGAACTGCACGCCAGAATCTCGTCCGCATGCGGATCCCGATTCCCCGGCGGACGACATTTCAGCACGTTGCAGATAAAGACCTCCTCACGAGACAGGCCCATGGCCACGATCATTTTTGTGAGAAGCTGTCCCGCTCGCCCGACGAACGCCTTACCCTGCCTATCCTCCTCGAACCCCGGAGCCTCACCGACGAACACAAGACGCGCCGTCGCACTGCCCTGACCGAACACCGTCTGCGTTCGTCCCTCGCTGAGTCCGCACTTCGTGCATCCTTGCACGCTTGACTCGTCGAGCACGCGTAGCCGCTCGCCGTTATCGAGAGCATCCGCCGAGCGCTGGGCGGTATCCGCAACCACTCCACCGGTCACAGCCGCCGGCATTTGCATCGGCGCACTCTGCAGGCCCAGCAGGCGATCCGTCTTCAACTGTTGACGCAGTGCAGCCCGAACCTGCTGTGATACATCCGTCACGGCTCATCCTCCCGGGATCGCCCGCGCGACCCCGCCGTCAAATATGACGTGAAGTGAAGCCGGGTTCAAGCTACGATGTCGCTCATGGCAGGGTTTGAGGAAATAACCGTCGTGTTGCAGGACGGCTACGAGGCTTATGCGCGATTCTGGGGACCGAGCCAGCCACGCGGAGCGGTCCTCTACCATCACGGGATCCAGTCTCACTGCGGTTGGTACGAGGGGTCCGCCGCCCATTTGGCCCAAGCGGGGTACGCCGTACTCCAGGTCGAGCGACGCGGGAGCGGGCGAAACTCGGTCGCCAGGGGTCACGCCGAATCCGCCGACGAGCTGATCGCCGACGCCCACGCCGCCCGTGACGAACTAACCCGCCGATCGGGATTCGAGAAACACCACGTCGCGGGCATAAGTTGGGGCGGAAAGCTGGCGGTCGTCGCCTACGTGGCTGACCCGTCGGGGGTGGCCAGCCTGTCGCTGGTAACGCCCGGACTCTTCCCTCGAGTCGGCGTTTCGCCTGGGGAGATGGCCCGGATCGGCCTCGCGATGTTGTACGAGCAGAAGAGGATGTTCAACATCCCGCTCGACGACGCCGAGCTGTTCACAGCCGATCCGAAGTGGCAGCGCTTCGTAACGACCGACGAGCTAACGCTGCGTCAGTGTACGGCTGGTTTCTATTTAGCCTCGCGCAGAATGGACAAGACCGTCACCCGCCTGGGAAAACTTTCGCCCGTGCCGCTCCATTTGTTCGTGGCCGGCGAGGAGCGCATCATTGACAACGACAAGACAACGACTTTCGTGAGAGACCTCGGTTGGCCGACGACGCGAATCACCACGTACGACAACGCGCGCCACTCGCTGGAGTTCGAGGGCGACCCGCGGGTCTACTTCAACGACCTGACCGCATTCATCGAAAACGCTTCGTAACGCGGCGGTGGGCCCACATCCCTCTATTGCATATTGCATCGATCGAGGCTCCCGCTGACGGGCGAGGCCGCTGGACCCCTCGCCGCAAACGCCGATAGGAGGCCTGCATTCATGATGTGCGCTCGTGCGTGGCCACCTTAAACAGAACCACGAGCGCAAGGCATCAGCCCGCGTCGCCAGCGAGGCAAAACCCGAGGAACTTGACAACCGACGCGAAGGCGGCACTGTTGAGTTCGGTGGGAGCGCACGAAGCGTGTCAAGCACCATTGCTGAACTATTCGAAGCTTCTCGGACTGGTTCCGTAGAAGAAGTCGAATGCCTGCTCCGGCGGGGCTGCGATCCCAACGGCATGTTCGAAAGCGGATTGACATCTCTTCACATTGCGGCCCAGGAAGGCCACTTGTCCGTTGTCGAGGTGCTAGTTGAGAATGGCGCGCACCCAAATGTGCGAACGGTAAAGCGCCCCGACATTCCGTTTTTGCATTTCCGAGACTCCGTTCTCCACTTTGCAGGAGAGCAAGGTCACGCAGCAGTGGTCGAATACTTGCTCAGAAACGGGGCCGAAGCAGACGCGCGCAACAGCGAAGGACTGACACCGCTCCACGTAGCCGTAATGAACACCATCGGCCTAAAGCCTCCTCGTGACGTGCTGACGATTGTCACGCTACTATTAGCTTTGGGGCCAACATCAATATGAGAAGTCGTAAAGGCCTGACGCCCTTGGAATACGCTGCCTCCGGCAGTAGCGAGGTAACGGGCTTTCTTCGCGCTCGCGGGGCAAAGCACTCGTGGGAGTTCGGGGTACGCGCCTGCCTTCGCCGGTTGTTCGCTCGCTAGCGATGTAGCCGAAAAATTCCGGGTCCGTACCAGCAGCGGGCTGCGCTGGTACAATCAACGTCGAGGAACGAAACGCATGGGTGATTTGAAACGCGTATTCATCCTTGGCGCGGGGTTCTCGAAACCGGCAGGGATGCCGCTGGCAACAGAACTGCTCCCGCTTCTTCTGGACAAGCTGGAGCTCGACGAGATGCGCAAATGGGTCGATGGCCTGTGTCGGCGGCTGGCTTGGCTTTCCGGTAGCGATCAGGAAACAAATTCGCTCCCCCTAAACATCGAACAAGTTTTTCACTATGCGTACTTCGACGTCGAAGTATGGCGTCTGCAACAGCAGCTCACAGAGGTCGGCCGAGAGGACGGCCTAACACCGTGGAACCAAGGCGAGTCGATCGAATGCTGGCTGTCGTATCTCGAGGATGCACTCCGCGATGTCGTTTCCGAGCGCGAAGATAACTGCGATCTTACGCCGATCACGCGCTGGGCGGAGGGGGTGAATGAGCACGATGCAGTGCTTACGTTCAACTATGACACGCTGGTGGAGCGCGGATTGACAGAGTCGGGCAAGGCTTGGAACCACGGAATGGAGTGCGAAGGTAACAACGGGATCCCCGTCTACAAACTGCACGGATCCATCGACTGGATCGTTGCGCACCGGGTTGAGAACTTTGGCAAGCTGGAGCTTCTCTTCGATAAACCGAACGCGAACCGCGCGGATGGGGACACCGGCCACGTCGAGGACGACTACCGATTGTGGCGATCCCAAACGTGCGAGCAACGCCGGAACTGGATCAAGCGATATTCGTGTTCACCCTTTCGAGAGGATGCTTTCTCTTAGCGAGGACAGAACAAGGGTTTGGAAAGAAATCCTTGGCGTTCTCGAAACAAATTCTGGTCTTATCGACACAGGAACTGCAACCGATGCAGCCACAGATGACATTTACGGAATAGGCCGACCACAGGGAAAGGGCACCGACATTGGAGCATTCGAACGCGTACCTGAGCCAGATAAAGAATTGACAGTATTTAATAACGCAGCGCCATCAATGCGATTTGATGGGGCGTCATTCTTCGACTTTAAGACACCTGTAGAAGCAAGTG
>JADFRO010000013.1 GCA_022561255.1 Planctomycetota bacterium
GCAAGCGCGTATACGGCGCGCGCCTCCCCGAGAAGCCGCGCCTGGCACTGCTCAGCGCCGCCGCCGGAGCCGATACGGTGGAGAACGTATCGCGCATTCGCCGGGCGCTCGACGATCTCGGTTGGGCTTACGAGACTTGCGTAGCTGAGTCGCCGGATCAGTGTCACCTGGCTGCTCGTATGCAAGCCATCGCTCGAGCTGATGCCGATTTCGTTCTCTACGTCGACGACTCCGTGGGAACGGCGCGAACGATTCTGCCCGATCAGCTTCCCATCGTGTCGTGGTACGTCTCACAACGTGCGGCGACCGGTCGCCTTGGCACCGGTTGCGGGCCGTTCGATCTTTTTCTCACCTCATCGGCGTCGCTGCAGGCAGAACTGTCGACGGCTGGGGTCGACGTAGACGCTATAATGCGCTGCGAGGTCGCTACGGACCCGTCGACTTTTTTCCCAATAGACGATGGACCAGAAACGTGCGAACGCGCTAGCGGATCGGTCGCTGTTGTGATGGATCTTCCCGACGACCGAGCCGAGGCGAACGACGTATCACTGCCAAGTCACATCGCCCTTTGGAACGCGATGCGCGAGATCGTTGAGCAGGACGTGGATGAATTTCGTGATGAGTCAGCTCACGCGATCCTCGCGCAGGCACAGCGCACGAGCGGGACGGAGCTTTGTGAAGCGTCCATTCGGGATCACTTTGTCAACCTGCTTCGCACGCGAATCGCTCCAGCAGCGATCGGGCGATTGGCCGTCGCGCGGATGATCCGAGTGAAGCTCGACGTGACGGTCTGGGGAGTGAACTGGTCGAACGAAGACTGTGCAACTCAGGGCGGATCGATTCCGCGTGGCCGCCGCTTGAACGAAATGTTCAACGGGTTTGAGTGGACCGTGTTTCCGTTTTCCCCATCGATGCAAATGATCGTTGACGCGATCGGCAGCGGTGCGATGGTCGCTGCCCGGGCGGGCCGCGTCCCGCTGGCGCAGGCTTGTCCCGCGTTGGCGCCGATTCTTGACAGCGTGTACGTTTATCGTAACACGAGCGAACTGATAGAGACGCTCCGCGAGTCCGAGACCGCGCGCCAGCACCGACGACAAAATTGTGAGGTGATGCGTGAGAGACTTCTCGCAGAGCATACGATCGCGCATCGGCTCACCTGGATCGCGGATCGGGTGCGAGATCGGCAGGATCAGCCGTTCACGGAGGTGGCGCGTAATCGCGATGAAGACGCCCGGGCAGCACGACCGAGCATCGGCTAGGGCGTTGCGCATTTAGATGGGCCGAGCCCGCTGAGCGTTGCACGACATCGATCGTGGGGAGACCGCGCGGGCTAAAGCCCGCGGCTCGGGAAGACCCGTCATACGTTGCGTGGCGGAGCATCGGCTCGACAGGGCTTGGGGAGACCGCGCGGGCTAAAGCCCGCGGCTCGGGAAGACCCGTCGTTCGTTGCGTAACGTAGCATTAGTTCGACCGGACGTGGGGAGAGGTTCGTATGTGGTCCGTTTTCAGCGGAACGATCGTCAACGTCGCCACGGTAGCCGCAGGCAGTCTTCTGGGGATTTCCGTAGCGAAATCGCTGCCCGAACGATACCGATCCATCGTATTGCAGGCGTTGGGTCTGGTCACGCTGACGCTTGGGATGGACGCGGCGGTCCTCAAATTCTCTTCGGCTGTTGAACAGTTCGCCCCTGTGGGAGAAGCGGGAAAGACGTACGGTGCGCGTCTTGCGATGGTGATGATCAGCTCGCTCATCGTCGGCGTCGTGATCGGTACTGCGCTAAGGCTTCACGAACGCGTCGAAAGTTTGGGCGTGTGGATTCACAACAGGTTTTCGCAGGACGACGGACATCGCTTCGCTGAGGGGTTCTTGACGGCCAGCGTACTCTTTTGCGTCGGACCCTTGACACTCGTGGGCTGCCTGGAAAACGGTGCGCATGGCGACCCGAGTTTGCTGTACATCAAGTCGCTGCTCGACGCGTTCGCGTCGCTGGCCCTGGCGTCGGCGCTGGGATGGGGCGTGTTTGCAAGCGTGTTGACCGTTGCGGGCGTTCAGGGCGGGCTCTCGTTGCTCGCGTGGAGTATCGCCGATCCACTTCCAGAGGTGTCGATCGCTTTGATGAGCGCAGTGGGCGGGGTAATTCTGCTGGCGACGGGCCTGATGATCCTCGACATCAAGAAAATTCCCGTTGCGAATATGCTGCCGGGCATCTTTCTTCCGCCACTTGCGGTATGGCTTACGGAACAAATCTCGCCGGGAATGTTGTTGCCCTGACGCGGTTTGAAGCCGTAGAATCCACCACCATGACGGATTCGCGGGGATCAGATGATTCGGTTTCTTCAGCGCAGGCGCGCTATGATGCGCTTCGCAGCGTTACGCCGGAGCATCCCTGCCCGTATCTGCCGGGCCGCATGGCACGGAACGAAGTTTACTGGACCGACGACCTCGACGGATCGACGTACGAAAGGCTGCTCGGTCGCGGGTTCCGTCGTAGCGGCCGCGTCGTCTACAGGCCTCGCTGCCGCTCGTGCCAAGAGTGTCGCCAGATTCGTATCGTTGTGGACCGCTTCAAAGCGTCCCGCTCGATGCGGCGCGTGATTCGCAGAAACTCCGACGTCGCAGTCGAGATCGATCGCGGATCGGCGCGAGCGACGGATGAAAAGTTTGACATATACCAGCGCTATCTGGACGCTCAGCACGACGGCTCGATGGAGCGTACGTACGAATCGTTCCGGGATTTCCTATGCGACTCGCCGATCGAGGGTATTGAGTTTCGATACCGACTCGGGACGCGCTTGATCGCCGTGAGCGTCACGGACCGCTGTGAGAAGGGCTTGAGCAGCGTGTACACTTATTTTGATCCCGCGTTCCGCGATCGAAGCCTGGGTACGTATTCGGTATTGAGCGAGGTGGAGTTCTGCCGTAGCGAGGGATTGCGCTACTACTACCTGGGGTACTACGTGGCCAACTGTTCCTCGATGAACTACAAGGCTCGTTTTCGAGCGCACGAGATTCTTGTCGACAACGATCGCTGGCTCTCTTTTCCGGAGTGATTCTACAGCATGGCCGAAACGACCCACACGGGCGGGAGTCTTGCTCAGCGATCCTTTGACCGGATCCTCCTTATCAAACCGAGTTCGCTCGGTGATGTGATTCACGCGCTTCCCGTACTTCACGGACTCCGGCGGCGCTATCCCGATGCGACGATTGATTGGTTGGTCGAGTCGTCACTCGTCGAACTGGTCGAAGGACACGCCGACGTCGATCGTATCGTTCCGTTCGACCGGCGCCGCTTTGGCCGCATGGGGTATAGCATGCGTGCCGCCGGTAGGTTTGTCGGCTTCATTCGTGCGATCCGCGAGCGAGCCTACGACCTGGCGATCGACTTACAGGGGCTGTTCCGGTCGGGCTTCCTGGCGCGAGCTTGCGGAGCTTCCGTGCGTATCGGCTTTGACGATGCCCGGGAGGGAGCAGCTATGTTCTACACCCATCACGTTGGCCCGGCACCCAACGACATGCACGCCGTCGATCGCAACTATCAGGTAGCCGACCTTCTGGGGTTCGGCGACGTTCCGGTGACGTTCAACTTCCGCGTTGACCCGAAAGCGCGGGACGAGGCGCGATCTCTGCTGGCCGGGGGTTCGGACGACAAGACCCTCATTGCGATCGTTCCCGGTGCTCGGTGGGAAACGAAGCGATGGGCTCCCAAGCGCTTCGCGGAGGCGATCGATCAGCTTGCGGATGACGGTCGAGCGAAGTGCGTTGTTCTGGGCGGACCCGACGAAGCGACGCTTTGTAGCCACATATGCGAGCTCTGCACATCCGACCCGTTGAACCTCGCTGGCCGAACGGGCCTCTCAACGTTGGCGGCGCTTGTCGAGTCGGTTGACGTCCTGCTCTGCCACGATTCCGGCGTCATGCACCTCGCCGTAGCCCTGCACAAACCGCTGGTGTGTTTGACCGGACCAACCAACCCCCGCCGCACAGGCCCGTATCGGCGCCTCGCCGATGTTGTCCGTCTCAGCCTGGAGTGTTCACCCTGCTACTACCGGAAACTCTCTCAATGTCCGATCGATCACGAGTGCATGAGGGAACTCCCGACGAGCGCAGTCGTCGAGGCGGTCCGGCGTGCACTGCACAAGAGCCCCGCGCACGCGGAAACGTCGGGATGATAGGCCGCCGCCCCGCTCATCTCGGTGCGGGACCGACGAATATCTGATTTGCATCCACGCGGCTACTGACATCATGACCCCGAAACACTACACTGACAGGTTTGGCGAGCGGCTGGTGAGTCCGATTTTTAGACGAGCGCACCTGCGAGGAACGTAACACGATGGCGAGACCTTGGCTTCGGCTACGCAGGTTTGTGATGCACAACATCCTGCACGCGGACGACACTCCGCACTCGATCGCCCTCGGCACCGCCATCGCCGTGTTCATCGCGATCCTCCCGCTGGTCGGCATTCAGATGTTCCTTGCGGTCGCCGTCGCCGCCCTTTTTCGTGTCAACAGGGCTGTGTGTATTCCCGTCGTGTGGATCACCAACCCGATCACCATCGTACCCCTTTACGGAGCCTGTCTGGCGATGGGACGACTCGTGCTCGGCACGAAAGCTGACGCGACACCGATTCTGGACGAGCTAACGACGAAGAGCCAGTCCGCGTCATGGCTCGACTTGGAATTCTGGACGCACCTTCTCTCGCTCATGGTCAACGTCGGGGGGGAGCTGTGGATCGGGTGCTCGATCGTCGGGGCCGCCGTTGCGATCATCAGCTATCCGGTGATGCGTTGGCTCGTTATCTCCTACCGCGAGCGCCGACGTCAGCGACTGCTGCATCGAGAACTGCTGCGAGCCAATGCCGCCGCCGGCGGGGCTCCGGGAAACGGCGACGAAGCATAGAGGAATTCACGCTCCGCAGTTCCGCCGATTTCTAGGTGCGAACCCGATCGAGCAGTACGATCGCGACGGGTCCGAAGACGAGGATTGGAATCCACGCCGGCAGCGCCGAGAGCGTTTCGCCGTGGACGCTTTGCGCCAGGAACGCCACGACGTAGCACAAACCGCACAGCAACATGCATTTGCCGGTATCACTGAGCACGTTGGCGGGCGAGCGGTCCAGAAAAAACGGAAGACCCAGGAGCAGCAGAAGCAACCCCACCAACGGCGACGCGATCCGTCCATGCCGCGTCTGAATGAGCGCGGCACGATCCGAATTCTCCTCCAACTCCAACGCCCGCAGTTGCGAAAGACTCAGAAAGCGGGTCCAACTTCCCGACTGGCGAAGCTGAATCGCTTCCGGACTGAGATCGCTCTCGTATACGACGGGGTAGGTCGTCACTCGAGCTTCGCGTGGGCCCAATCCAACCCTCTCACCCGTTCTGCGTTGAGTGAGCCGCCCGCGTTCCAAACGCCAGCGCCCCTCCGAGCGAAACGCATCCGGCGGCTCCCAAACCGCCCGGTCGGCCTCCAACGTACGCACGATAGCGCCGTCGTCGTCACGGAACAAGACGAGAAGCCTCTGCAGATCGCGTGATCGCGGGTGAAACTGTCCGGCGGAAAGCAGCGCTCCGTTGCGATCCCGCAGAAACAACACCTCGTACGCCCGTTTCCCGTCGGCGTCGTCATGATCGCGCGACAACTTGTGCGCAACAGCCGGGATCAGAACCTCGGTATCGAGCACGTACAAACCGGTGGTCGAAACACCGAAGAGCAGTACGGGGCGGGCGACGCGATACAGGCTAACGCCGGAGGCGAGAATGGCCGTCAGCTCGTTGAGCTTTCGCATCCGTGCGAGGACAGCCATGCAGGCGAACAACGTGATCGCGCTCGAAAGCTGCGAAAAATAGAGTAAAACGTTCGGCGCGTAGTAATCGAACATGTTCGCGATGACGGTGAGCGCCGGGTACCCCTGCTCCGTGAACTCGTCCATGTTTACAAACATGTCGAGCACGATGTAGAGGCTGATCATCGCGGCCAGGGCGACCACATAGTTGATCAGTAGTGATCGTAGGATGTATCGGTCCAGTATCGTCAGCATTCGACCACAATCCCGCCCTTCTAACGCCTAAGTACGCGGGTCAACGTCCAAAAGTCCAGTGCGACGACGAACGCAATCCCCAGCCACATCACCGACAGGCCAACAAGGTGCGTCGACTCGTTTTGTGCCATCTGCTTGCCCATAACAATTGCGACAATGACAACCAGCGACGGAACGAAACTCACGCCGAACGCCACGATCGTATGCGATCCGCGAAAAACGATGCCCAGCGCCGCTCCGAGCAGCACAAGCGCTAATACACTCACGCTGAACGCCATGCGTTCGTGAACCGTCGCGACGATCTTGCGTACGGTACTACTACGGACTTCGCGCGCATCCGCCAGCTCGCCCCCGGTCCCGTCACCCTCCGCCTGTTCTTCCGGCTGCGGTTCCAGAAGCTGTTCATCACTGTAGCCCTCAACGCGCCCGATCAGCGATGCGGACATCGCCACCGGTGTCAGCGATACCTTGGTTTGATGGACCAGCGCGTCACCATCGCGCGATTCGACGCCGTACGCCTGGAGCCGCAGCGTACAGTCGCGCAACGTATCGCCGCGCGTGGTGTCGATGACGGCACGCTCGGCCTTGTATGTGATCGGCCGCCCGCCCCGGGTGGTCGTGATGGATACGTCGGTTAGCTCAATCCCGCCGCCGCGTGGAATGCGGAGCGCGCTTTTTGAGCGAATGGTGTACCGCGTACTGTCGTCGGCCAACGTGATCGTGCCGTCCTTGTCACGATTCGCAAGAAGTGCGTCGATCGCCTGGGTCGTTCCGACCCGGATTCGCAACCGCTCCATCGCGTCCTGCACCTCACGCCACGTTCCGGGATGCCTCCAGTAATGGAGCAACTCGCTGAGGTTCAGAAACTTGATTTCCTGAGGAACAAGATGGGGAAGATCGTTCGACGGAAGCACCTGCTCGGCCAAGTCGACGAATCTGCCCTGACGACGGTCATAGAAACTCAGACCGCGAAGCACAGCCGAGACTCGCGTGCGGGATTCAGTTCGTTCGAAACGAGCGTCGAACTCCTTGGCTGTTCCGTACCGAACCCATTCTTCGCCGTCGACCTCGACGAACGCGATGCCGCGTAGAAGGACACGGTCGGGTTCGTTGCGATCGATCACGCTGTCATCAGCATAAATGCGGTAGCGCCCGCCGAGTGTAATCCCTCGAGGACGATTGAGCCGCTGCTGGATCAAGGCGCCCAGGTCGGCGCTGACAAACTCATTGAGGCTACGCACCATCCCGGGAATCAAAAAATTGATGAAGCAAAACGTGACGACGGCTGATGCCAAGCTGAGCGCGAGCGAAGGGAGGAAGAGAATGTGCAGATTGATGCCGCTGCTGCGACAAGCAACGAACTCGTTGTCCGCGCTTAGGCGTCCGTAGGTCGCCGCCGCGCTGAACAAGGCCGCGATCGGCAAGGTCAACGCCGCCGCCACCGGCAACACCAATCCTAAAAGGCGAACCAGTTGGCCCGGCGTCACCTCGCCGAGCTCGATCATCTCCATCACGCCGCCGCCCAACCCGAGAACACCCGTCAGGGCGATCGCCGCGAGCAGAAACGTCTTACCCATTTCGCGAAAGATGTATCGCTGTAGCGTCCAGGGAAAGGGCGCGTTGATACCGATGGCTGATAGAAAACTCACCCGGATCACCTTCCACCGGACTCAGCCACCGCTGGGCTGAGTCGACCGCGCTACCCCGGTGAACGGTCGTCTCCGGGGCTCTGCGAAAAATGGTACGGGGCCACGTCACCTTTGCAACCGCAGATTCCCGATCGTGCCGAACGCCGCGAAAACGCTGCGCCGAGGAGCACGAAAACGCCGATACTCCCCGGTACGCGCGGACTCGGCGAACGAATCGCCGCACTGTGGAGCTTCGAGACGGTAGCGACCGATGGCATCCGGACTTCAAAGCAAAGTCGTTGAGCTGGACAAGCTCGAATCGATCGTGCGATCGGCGCGTTCAGCCGGCCGAACCATCGTGCAATGTCACGGCTGTTTCGACATCGTCCACCCCGGGCACATCCGCTATCTGGAATTCGCACGCCAACAGGGAGACGTGTTGATCGTTTCGCTAACGGGCGATCTCGACGTGAACAAGGGCGATCAGCGCCCCTACATTCCCCAAGAGCTTCGGGCGGAGAACCTTGCCGCCTTGATGTTCGTCGACTACGTCTACATCAACGCCGCACCGACCGCTCAGGCGCTGCTCGGCCGGCTCCAACCCAACGTCTACGTCAAAGGCCGGGAGTACGAGGGATCGACCGATCCGGGATTTCTCGCGGAAAAATCGATCGTCGAGAGTTACGGTGGACGAATCATTTTCTCCAGCGGCGAAATCGTCTTCAGCTCGACGGAGTTGATCGAAAAGATGCCGCGCACGTCCCAAGGGCAATCGCATCGGCTTGGACGAATCTGTAGCGAAGGTGGGATCCATTTGCGGGGCCTCGAGACGATGCTCGAATCGTTCCGCGGGCTGCACGTGTTGGTCGTTGGTGACGTCGTACTGGACCGCTATGTCCTTTGCGATGCGCTCGGCGTGGCGAGTGAGGCCCCGATGATGACGCTGGCGCAGCGAGACGAGCTCCGGTACGTCGGTGGTGCCGCCATCGTCGCTCGCCACATCGCCGCCCTCGGCGGCAGTGCCTTTCTGCTCAGCGCAGGTGCAAGCGCAGAAAACCACGATACCAAGACGATCACGGACGTACTCGGGAAAGAGGGCGTGGAGTGTCACCTGATCGATGCCCGCCCGAGCATCGTCGAAAAGACGCGATTCCTGGCGGAGGACCGCAAGCTGTTTAAGGTTGATCGAGCGCAGCGCATTCCGCTCGACTCCGTAGCGCAGCGCCGCGCCGCACTCATCATGGAGCAGCACGCCAGGAGTGTCGACGCCGTCATTCTGTGCGACTTCGGCTACGGGATGATCACCGCTTCGCTCCTCAATCGCGTGTTGCCCACGCTACGCCAGAACGTCAGGACACTAACCGCCGACGTGAGCGGCGGCCGGGCGAATCTGCTGAATTTCAAACACGTCGATCTACTCTGCCCCACGGAGCGCGAGGTCCGTGTGATGCTCAACGACCACGACTCCGGCCTGTCGAGTGTCGCGTGGGAACTACTGCGACGAACCCAGGCCAGACATCTTCTCGTAACGCTCGAAAAGCGTGGCATGCTCGTGTTCGAACGCCGAAGTCAGCAGCGCGACTCCGCCGATTGGTCTGCGAGACTCCAGAGCGAACAGCTTCCCGCGTTTACGGATCACGCCGTGGATCATCTTGGCTGCGGTGATGCGCTCTTGGCTGCGTCCACCCTGGCGCTGGCGAGTGGCGCGACCCTGATGCAATCCGCCTACCTTGGCAACGCGGCGGCGGCGATAGAGGCAAGCCTCCTTGGGAATCATCCGGTCGAGGTGGACGTTTTGCGTGAGTGGCTGCGCCAGCGCCGCGAGTTAACGATAGCGAGTTCCGCCGACGAGTCGCCAATCGATGTGGATCAGCGGGCGTCGGCGATCGCCGGACGGTAGCGTCGCATCTTCCCGCGGAAAAGGCGGTAGCAACGTGTTGAACACGCCGCAAGGCCAAGCCATCCTCGAAAGGATCAAACGCATCCCGATTTTTGAGACGTTGGGGATGCGGATCACAGCCTTCGGCGAAGGGTATTGTGAAGCCGTCGTGCCCCACCGCCGGGAATTCGACGGGGTGTACGGCTCGTATCACGGCGGCCTGCTCATGACCGCGGCCGACAGCATCGCGTGCTTCGCAATCTTTACGCAAACCGGCGCCGATCAACATCTTACAACAACCGACATGAGCATCCGTTTCCTCGCACCCTGCCAGACGAACGTCGTTGTAAGGGCGAACGTGATCAAACTGGGACGTACGCTCTGCCCCGTCGCGGTGGATCTTTTTGACGCGAGCGGTAAGAAGGTAGCCATCGCTCAAGTTACCTACATGCGGCTCGACAACAGCCCGAAGAAGGCGTAGCGGTTGCGGCGTAACCGTTGCGCGTCCGCGCGAGCTGAAGCCCGCGGCTCTGGTGCTCATGAGTGCTACCCAAACGCGAACAATGGCCTGGCACGCAGGAAAATAAGCATTAGTCTTTCCAGAAACGATTCGGGCGTTACGATGGCGCCGCGTGAATCCGTAACGTACCGGGACGTTTCGGCGATACCTTCCGACAAATGGAGTACACATCATGGCTAGCGACGGTGGTTGGTACTACGTGAAGGACGAGCAAACGATCGGACCAATGTCCGTCGACGAGCTCAGGCAAGCTCTATCGGGAGCGGACGGGCCCAACACGCCCGTATGGGGACCGGGTGCGCCGGAATGGACCGCAGCGCGGCACATAGCTTCACTTGGAGTAGGGTCAACAAAGCTTGCCACGCCGCCGAAAGCTCCGGCCAAGCGTAAGGCCGACGAAATCGAGTACGAGATTTTCGGCGACGACATGCAGTTCGTAGAGGTGACCCTCGATCCGGGCGAGGTCGTCATCGCGGAAGCCGGCGGCATGATGTACATGTCGCAGGGCATCGAAATGCAGACGGTTTTCGGCGACCCCAGTAAGAACCAGGGGTTTTTGGGAAAGTTGTTCGACGCAGGAAAGCGGATGGTAACCGGCGAGTCGCTGTTCCTCACGACATTCGGCGCAATGAGCTCAAAGCGCGAGCAGGTCTCCTTCGCAGCACCTTACCCGGGAAAGATCATCCCGCTGCAGCTCGACCAGCTCGGCGGCGAGATCATCTGCCAGAAGGACGCCTTCCTTTGCGCAGCACGCGGCGTTCACATCGGCATTGCGTTCCAGAAGCGAATCCTTGCCGGGCTGTTCGGCGGCGAGGGGTTCATCTTGCAGCGGCTGACCGGCGACGGGCTCGCCTTCGTCCACGCCGGCGGCACGATCCACCGGCGGGAGTTGGAGGTCGGTGAAATGCTTCGACTCGACACGGGGTGCCTCGTCGCGTTTCAACCGAGCGTCGAGTACGACATTCAGATGACCGGTGGAATCAAGAACACGATCTTCGGCGGCGAAGGATTGTTCCTCGCAACGCTCAAGGGACCGGGAACCGTGTGGCTACAATCGCTCCCGTTTACGCGCCTCGCGGGCCGAATCCTTGCGAACATGCCACGCGGCAAGGGCGAGGGCTCGATCCTCGGTAGTGCAGCCAATATCTTCGAAAGCAGGAGGTAGCAGTTGCTATACCGCCGCAGCTACACTGACGCGTTCGCGTGATCGTAATCGTTGCGGCTACCAGCAGGAGCAACGTCATCGCTGCCAAGTCCCCACGCGGAGACCGCTGGAACCGGCACAGGTTCAACCGCAACGGTTCCGGCCATGCCGCTCCCGCGAAGCGCAAAAATCCTCTTATCCAAGGTTCACCCGGTCTCGGGGCTACGTCGCCATCTTCACCCGGCGAATGACAATCGTCCCGGCGACAAGCATGAGCAACACCAGCAGGGCTAAGCCCCAGGTGGAAACGGTTGGGACGGGGAGCTCGTTCACCGTGACCGTGCCGCGCATGCCGGAGAACACGTGGGGCTCGCAGATGTAATGGAATACACCGGGCGAGTTAAACACTTGTGTGAATTCGCTGGCACCGCCCGGTGAATGAAAACCGCCGTTCCAGCTCGTCGCCGCGCCGTCGTCCACTTCTGCAACGGTGTGAAAACCGCCGGCGAGCCCCGTGAAGTGGACTGAATCGCCGGATTGAATCGTCACGTCCGTGGGTTCAAACGTAAGGCCACCGGTTGCCAAGACTTCGACGGTATCTGCGGCGGCCGGGACCACCAAGCTCAAACCAATCGTAGCCGCTACCGCTAATCGCAAAAATCCTATCATAACTCTCTCCTTCAGGCCCATGTGCAGAAAAATGTGTTGGAGGCCCCGACCCCGTCGGCGTAACCCACCCCCGAAAGCCCCAGCCGCCTCGCGGCTGGCGATCCGAGCCGCCATTGTACCAAAAACAAGGGAGGCAGTTCAAGGGGGATTTGGGGGGCTGGGCGGGCCGATCGGCGGAGCGAAACGCCGTCTTGACGGCTCATCCCAGGGGCGTATACTGCCCGGCTCGGCGTTGCCTAACAGGATGACCCGATCGGCGGTAAGACTATGCCAGCGTGTAAACAGAGAAGTTTTGTCGCCAAGACGGGCGAGGTGGACCGTAAGTGGTACCACGTCGACGCCAGCGATCGTGTGCTCGGGCGCCTTGCGGTGAACATCGCGACGGTGCTGATGGGTAAACACAAACCCATCTACACGCCGCACGTGGATACCGGCGACTACGTCGTCGTCACCAATGCCGACAAGATTCGTGTGTCCGGCAGGAAGGCCGACACGATGAGCTATCCCAGCTACTCCTACTACCCCGGCGGATACAAAGAGCGATCGTACCGAGACGTGCTCAAGCAACATCCCGACCGAATCATCACGGAGGCGGTCCGCCGTATGCTTCCCAAGAACGCCCTCGCTCGGAAGATGCTCAAGAAATTGAAAGTCTATAACACCAACACGCACCCACACACAGCTCAAAAAACCGAGCCCTGGGTGTTTTAAGGAAACCGAATCGCGCCTCGCCTTCGGGGCAAGCGCCACGCACGGAGATGTGACACGATGCCGGACTCGCCCGACACCGCAGCCAGTGACCCAACACCTGCAGAGCCCGCCGCGACGGACGCGCCCTCGACCGAAAGCCAAGCATCGGTCGAGCAGACCACTCCGGCCCCCGACAAGATTAAGACCCTTCCGAAAGAAAACCCCTATTACTGGGGTACCGGTCGACGCAAGGCGGCGGTCGCCCGCGTTCGGATTCGACCTGGAACGGGGAAGTTCATCGTCAACAAAAGGGAAGTGGATGCCTTCTTCTGCATCGATAAGGACCGTAAGGCCGTCCGAACCCCCCTCAACGTAAGCGGGACGACAAAAGCCGTCGACGTCTTTGTCAACGTCGGCGGTGGCGGCATCAGCGGACAGGCGGGCGCGGTCGTTCTGGGCCTTGCCCGTGCCCTGGTCAAAGCCAATGCCGACTACGAGCCCCTGCTCCGGGCGAAGCGCCTTCTCAGGCGTGACCCGCGCCGGGTCGAGCGGAAAAAGTACGGCCAGCGCGGCGCTCGCCGACGTTTCCAGTTTTCCAAACGATAGGTTTTTTCCAATTTACCACAGCGGTTTGTGGTTCTGCGCGCAGTTTCTACCGGCTACAGCACCTACGCTTGAGTCTAAAGCAGTTCCCGCATTCGAATGCCGGGATCTACGCCCTTCTCGTAAACTCGAACGCGGAAAAATCGCGCGGGCTGAAGCCCGCGGCTCGGAACAAAGACTTTGGAGCACAAAAACGCTAGCCGCTCGGGTCGTCGAAAACGAATTCCAGTCCGGCGATGAAGAACCCTCGCCCCGTGTCCGTGCAGTGGCGAACTTGTGCCCGGCCGTGGAAACTTACTTCCGGCTCGTGGACGGCGATGCCGAGCTCCAACCCAGGCTCAAGGGGTTCGTCGCAGCGGATCCCGATCCCGTGCGTGCTCAGGTTGATCGACGTCGCCAGCGTATGACGCTCACCGGAGCCCTCGGTCGGCAACCAGAGCTCGACGGTGCTGGGAAAGGCCCAGCGCGGCGTTCTGCGCTTGCAATTGCGGCTTGATGCGTCGTTGTCGTGCTGCCGCTGCGAAAGAAGCTCTGCGACACCCTCCCGCGTCAACGGGCAGATTTCTGCAACGTCCATGGCTCCCCTCCTGCGGCGTAAGCCCCGTAAACTCAAGCGCCTCGTCACGAGGACAAGACGCGTCCAACTCACTTCAAGGTGTACGATATCCCCCTCCGACCGGAACGTGACGCAACGGCGGCTCGATCCGCCCGATAACGAAGATCGGCCTGCAAGGACGTTGGGTACAACCGGCACGGGAGAGCATTTTTTGCGCTCGACTGTCGGGTCCGCTGGACTTCGGGCAACATCGGACGTGGCGAGACCGCGCGAGCCTAAGCCCGCGGCTCAGCGGGGCTTGGGGCCAGGGGAACAGGAAATGCTCTAGTCGCCGGCTGGCTCGTCGCGGCGGTTGTACCAATAATCCAGCCCTTCACGGCGTTGCCACCCACCGGGACCGGCGATCAGCAACCGCACACCCAGACGCAACGTCTCCGCCAGGCCGTGCGTCTTGATCTTCCTGCCTGAGGTAACGACGTTCTCACGCAGGATCACGAAATATCCAAGACGCTTGAGTTGATCGCTGAGAACGATCTCTTCACCTGCAAAGTAGTTTTCGTCGAACCCGCCGACCCGCTCAAACGCGTCGCGCCGAACGAACACGAAGCAGCCCGCCGCCCAATGCATCGCCCGCGATAGCGCGCACCACATACGGATCAACAAGCCGGACCAGATCGCCGGTTTATCGTCGAAGTCGATCATCGCCCCGCCTCCGACCGCGCCGCGGTCCAGCGCCTTAAGCGCCCCTCGTAGCGTGCGCGGGGGCAACATGGTATCGGCGTCGACAAAGATGAGAACGTCGCCCTTGGCGCATCGCGCACCGGCGTTTCGTACGGCACTGATCTGGCGAAGCTGAACCGAAACAACTGTCGCACCGGCTGTGCGGGCGATCTCGGCGGTCTGATCTTCAGACGCGTCGTCAACGACGATGATCTCGAACGGAATGGCGATCTTACGCGCCGCTAGCGAAATGCTGTCGAGCGTTCGGCCGAGGAGTGCTTCTTCGTTATGCGCTGGAATGATGAACGAAACCATGAACGAGTTCGATGCGATCACATCATGCGCAGCGCATCCTGATAAGTCACGAACACGAAGACGCTAAGGAGGAAGAATACGCCGATCATCTGGGTCGCCACCTGAACGCGTAGACTGACGGGGCTTCCCTTGATCTTTTCGATAATGAGAAACACCATCAGGCCACCGTCAACAATCGGAAGCGGCAGGAAGTTGATCACCGCGAGGTTGGCGGAAATCATGGCCATGAAAAAGAGGAACTTGACCATGTCAGCCCGGGCAACCTGTCCACCCATGTTGAAGATTCCCAACGGCCCGGACATGCTCTCCAACCCCATACTTCGGGTGAAGATCATGCGTTCCATGATGGTGTACACTTGCAGAATGAAGTAGTACGTCTTGTGTATGCCGATCATCACAGCGTCCAGGACGTTCTCGCCCTTCAGCAGAATCGTTTCCGCAGCGACGCTGACGTTGGGAAAGAATGCGACGCGGGCGAGCCACGGATCCAGCATGTCCTCCGTCACATCGATATAGGCAGTCTCCAGGTCGGCGAAAGGATGCGCTCGATATACAATCGGAACTTCTGTCTGCCCAACGAGCTGAGAGAGGACTTCACGTGTTCCCACTCGGTGGCGCACCGATAGTACTTCCAACCCGCCCCTACCATCCGCAACAGACACGGAGTCACGCCCGTCGATCTTGAGAATCCGCCCTTCCGGACCGATGCCCAGAAGCGTGCGAAGCGAGTGCGGTATGCGGAACGGAACGGTCTTCTTGTGCTGCGCTTCGTCGAGATAGGTGAGCGATACGGTGGTTCCCGCCTTTTGGCGGAAGGTGGAGATCAAGTCCCGCCACCTTAAGACGCCGTAGTCATTGATGGCCACAATCGTGGCGCCCGGCGGAATACCTGCCTCTGCGGCGGGACTCGGTCGACCGTGGATCGTCTCAACGATGCCGCCGATGTGCATGACCTCGTCGGCGACCATCGTAAAGCTGGCGTCGATCGATCCCGGCGCCTGCGGAACAACAACAACGGACAGCTCGTGACCATTCTTCCTACGAACGGTGAGTGCAATTTCCCGTCCGCGGCCCTGACGAACCACTTCGTTGATCGCACTGCTCAAGGGACGCGAGTCGCTACCGATGCGAACCACGAGGTCGCCCGCTTCGATTCCTGCCTTCGCGGCGATACCGCCTGATCGAACCGAGTCAAAACGCGCGCGCGGCGCGGAATCCGCAGCGCCCTCAACCGACTTGCAAACGGCCTGGATCGTAGCCAGACCTTTCTTGTGACGCTTGGGACGAACAAAACCGTTGACGGTTTTTCCGTCGGCACGCCGTACCCGATAGGGAATGTCCCGTTCGGCGTTATCATGGACCGACAGAGCGATGTCCGCCATGCTGGGATGTGGCTGATCGTCCCACCGCAGGACGGTGTCGCCGACTTTCAAACCCCCCAGATAGGCTCGGCCACGCTCATCGACGCCATAGAACTTGGCAAGCGGCGTGAGCCCCAAAACGCTCGCGGATCGTGGATCCGACCTGTCGCTGCGATAAAGCGATAGAAGCGGCGGAATGCGCACGGCGACGCGTTTTGCAGGTTCGTCTGGATGGTCGGGATCGCTGCGCTCGACGATGATCTCTCCGGTGGCGTATCCGAGCGTTCCGTATATGGCGCTGGCGTTCTCGTCGGTGACTTCCACGCCGCCGACTTCCACCAGGAGATCGCCGATGTGCGGATGGTCGCGGCGGTGAGGGTTGATCTCAGGGCCGACAGCTCGAATCTCTCGCGTCATACCGGGCTGAATCCCGATGACCTGTCGCTGCATCCCTCGCGTGTTGTCGGGAGAACGATAGTCGGGCGTAATGAAAAACGGAGGTAGCAGTTCGCCATCGCGCTCGACGATGACCTCGATCGGTTCGTGCGGCTGGGAGAGCAGGACGGCGTAGCGCACCTCGTCGAACTCGAGGATGGTCTTTCCGTTGATCGATCGGATGATGTCGCCGGGGAGGAGCCCTGCTTTTTCCGCCGGGCTGTCGTGCTCGATCACGGCGAGTCGCGGCGTTCGCGCCTCCATCCCGAACATGAACACCACACCAAACAGTAAACACGCGAAGATCAGATTCATAATAACGCCGGCGGAAACGATGGCTGCCCGAGTGCCGACGGACTTGTTCACGAACGATCGGGGATCGTCGTTGAAGCGCAGCTCGTCGGCCTTGTCGTCGAAGTCCTCTTGCCCGAGCATCTTCACATAGCCGCCCAGGGGCAGGATGTTGAACGAATATCGCGTTTCGCCACGGGTGAATCCGAACACCTCACGCCCGAACCCAACGGCGAACTTCTCGACGCGAACGTCGGCCCATTTGGCGACGGCGAAGTGCCCCAACTCGTGAACGAAAACAATCAGCGAGAAGCCCGCAAGCATGAGCGCGTAAGGCCAGACAGAGTCCCAAAGTCCCGCAATCGAAAACTGTGCCAGGTTCGAGTGCGTAGCGAACGCCGCGGTGGACGCCAGAGTCAACAAGCCGTGCATCGATTTACCTCGTCTCGAGCCCATCGGTCCGCCTGGAGCAACTGCTCAAGCGTTGGGGACTCGATCATGTCGTGGTCGCTGAGAACGCGCTCCGTGTGTCGAGCGATATCGCAAAACGCCAGGGTGCCGGATCGAAAAAGTTCAACAGCCGCTTCGTTCGCGGCGTTGAAAACCGCTCCGCACGTTCCGCCGCGTTCCGCCACCTTACGCCCCAGTCGAAGCGCGGGAAAGCGATCCACATCGGGCGGATCAAACGTCAACTGCCGCGTCGCAAACACGTCCAGCCGCGGCGCGGGGCACGGACGTCGCACGGGATAGGTCAGGGCATACTGAATCGGAGTCCGCATGTCGGGCGTACCAAGCTGGGCGAGGAACGATCCGTCACAGAACTCGACCAGAGAATGAACGATCGACTCCGGGTGGATGATCACGCCGATCTGGTCGGGTCGCAGGTCGAACAGCCAGCGAGCCTCCACAATCTCCAGCGCTTTGTTCATCATCGTGGCGGAATCGATCGTAACCTTGGGCCCCATCTTCCAGGTCGGATGGTTGAGCGCCTCATCGACGGTTATTCCTTCCATCTGCTCAGTCGTCCAGGTCCGAAACGGCCCGCCGGACGCCGTAAGGTATATCTGTCGGACTTCGTCGGGCTTTCCCGCCTGCATCGCCTGGAAAATCGCCGAGTGCTCGCTGTCCACCGGAATGATGGTCGCCCCGGTTTTACGCGCCAGAGGCATCAGCAAGGAGCCGGCGATGACCAGCGCTTCCTTATTGGCCAGCGCCACGCGCCGCCCCAATTCTACCGCGCGGAGCGTGGCCGCGAGGCCCCCTGCTCCGACAACACCACACACGGCACAGTCAAACGCAACTTCGTCCACCATTTGCCGGAGCGCGTCGGGTCCGACGTAGACCTCCGGACGGTAGCTAAGATTCTCCCTGAGCGTCGTGTTCGCCTGCGGGTTCGCTAGGGCGACGGCCTCGGGACGGTAGAGGTTCGCCTGCACGGCGAGTTCGCGCCCGCGCGACCCGGCGGCTAGACCCACGACCTGCCACTCGTCGCGCAAGCCGTCCAGAACATCGAGAGCACTTTTCCCGATAGAACCGGTGGAGCCGAGGATGATCACACGCTTTTTCATAGGGTAGCAAGTCGCGATCCGTGGGTTACAACACCGCGGCCCGATGGAACATGATAAAAGCGGTTCGCGGCGTAGACAAGCCGCCCCGGCAAAGCCGCTCGCTGAGCGACCAGTTCAGACAAATTGCCTGTGAATCGCACAAAACCTATAATCCGCTGATGCTGACCGACACCGCTCATTCAACTTCCACAAAAACAGCGGACGCTCGACCCGTCCCGGAGCAACATCGCGTGGGCAGGGTCCAGCTTCTCTTTACGCCGAAGTTTTCGGTCGAGCGGTGCACCGTCACAACCAAAGCGTCCGAGACGGTCACGCGCGAGCTTGCTGAAGCGCCGATCGACGCGGCTCGCGGAGAACTTGAGGCGGAAGCGGGTTACCGGACGGGGGGCATCACACCGATGGTCGAGTTCTTCACCGCTGCCGGAATCTCGGCCGAACGCATGCACGCCTTCGTTGCCACGGACCTCCGG
>JADFRO010000283.1 GCA_022561255.1 Planctomycetota bacterium
GCAACGGCCACACCGGCTGATGGGAACTGACGAGTCCGTTTGTGTTTGCGTCGGCGCCTCCTCCGGTCGCTCGTCGAAACGCTACGCCGTTGATACGCGGCGAACTGCGCTAGTCCGTTCAGATTCAGGTCCTCAAGAACTACTTCGTCGACGGCGTATGGAGAACGACAAACCGGTTTCGCCCCGGGGATCCTCCCCGCAAGACTCACGCCTACTCTCCAAATGTGTGGGCTGGTTCCTCAAGCGGCAGCCGGACCGGAATTGGGCAGCTCAGCCGATATTTGCGGAACCGTTTCCACACGCAGCCGACTTTTGAATCGATGGTGACGAGTTCGAGCCGTAGCCTGCCGCCAGTCGGGTTCCCAAGCCTGCGCTAGTCATCGCGGGGCGACGCGGCTATGATGTAGGGGGCAAGGACTATCCTTTTCGGAACGGTCGAGTCATGTCGTCGCAGGAGCCGAACAAGCCCGAGGCCGAGCACGTCGCACCGGAACCACGGACGCAGGTTCAGGCTGAAGAGGCTGTGGCTGCTTCGGTCGAACTGTCCATTCCCGACCACGTTCACCGGCACGCCAAAGCCCCCGAGGCTGCGGGCTACGTACTCACGGAGCCGCTGGGAGAAGGAGCGTACGGACAAGTTTGGCGAGCTTGGCAGATTCGGACGCGCAAGGAAGTCGCCGTCAAGGTGTTCATGCAGCGCAGCGGTCTGGACTGGATCTTCCTGCAACGTGAGGTCGAGCGGCTTGCGCGGCTCGACCGACACCCACACATCGTTACGTTGCTGGACATGGCCCTCGATGAGGAGCCGCCGTTCTATGTGATGGACGTCATCGAAGGCGGGGCTTTGCAAGCGTTTGTGAGCCCTGAGACGCGCGCCGATCCAGAGCGTGCCACGACCTGGATGGCGCAAATCTGTGACGCGCTTTCCTACATACACGCCAAGGGGCTGATACACTGCGACCTGAAGCCGGCCAACATTCTTGTCGACGGGCGTGATCAGGTTCGCGTGGTCGATTTCGGCCAGTCGCGCATCTTCACGGAATCGTCCGCGTCCATCGGCACACTCTTCTATATGGCGCCGCAGCAGGCGCGCCTTGCAGAACCCGGCACACCGGTTCAGCCGGATGTGCGTTGGGACATCTACGCGCTCGGCGCGAGTATCTATGCGATTCTGATCGGGCGCCCCCCGCACGCCGACGGCACGAACGCCCAATTGCTTGAACAGGCACCCAACCTGGCCGAGCGATTGGAGCGCTATCGCGAGATGGTTGAAGACGGCCCCGAGTTGAGCTGGAACGGACAGGCTGGAGGTGGAGTCGATCCGGAGCTGATTGCCGTAGCAAGCAAGTGCATGGCGATCAATCCCGACGATCGGTACTCAAGCGTGACCGAGGTGGCCCAGGACTTAAAGGCGATGCGCGAGCGGCGACCTGTCTCCCCGCTCGCGGCAAGCGTTGGCTATCGATCGAAGAAGTTTCTTCAGCGAAATCCTTTCAAAGTCCTACTAACCCTCGTGGTGATCGCTCTGGGCGTCGCACTCGTGTCGGGATCCCTGCGGCAGGCCCGCCTCGATCGCGCTGAAGCTGCGCAGCTCATGGCACGCGTGGTTCACGATCCGGCCGACGCTGTCTTACAGTTTTCGCAGGTGAGCAACCGCACACACAGGCACCTGCTCGATCTAACTGAGCAGTTCGTGGCTTCAGCGGCGTTCACGGAACGCGTCATGGGCGCCCGCGCTGGACTTTGGTTGGATCCCCATTCGTTTTGGAATTCAGTGGACGGTGGGGCGCTCTGGGAGAATGGCGAGTGGCTTGAATTAGCGAGTGCCTTCGGCGCGGAGTATTTCGCGGCGCCACATTCTGAGCGAATGGTGGGTTTCCTCTCCGCGCTTGAGGGAGCGTTACACGGTTCCACTGCGCGACGACAATACGTGGCCCTTTGCATCCTCGGCGAGCTTCGCCAGCCACGAGAGGACGCAGCGCAGACAGCCGCGGACTTGGTGCGGACCTCGACCGAACCCGGACCGGTCATGGCCGCCGCATGGGCCGCGCGCCGTCTAGGCCGAGAGGTATCGGTATCCACGAAAGAGCGCGTCTTTGTTGACGACCTTACCGGTACTGTCTTCTCGCTGATTCCCGGGGCCAGCGCGTTCCGCCGGGGCTCCGACTCGTCCGATCCGGATCGGTTCCCCGACGAAGTGCTTTCTGACGAGGGCGTGGCCGTCGGCCCGTTCTACATGGCGTCTACCGAGCTAACGCTGGCCGCGTTCGCCGGCTTCCTCGACGACTCGCCGGGTGGCTTGGAAATGACACCAGAGGAACGACGGGTGGTTCGCGGACAGTTCGAGGCGGTGACACCGGAGGAGATCGGCGTTGTGGCTGTTGGTGGTTTGAGCCTGCAAACGGCCCGGCGGTATTGCGAATGGTTAAGCAAACTGGGCGCGGCGGCGGAGCCTCGACGGTCGTATCGCTTGCCATCGGAGGACGAGTGGGAGTATGCCGCTCGCGCCGGAAATTCCGGCAGATTCTGCTTCGGCGACGACGCCGGGTACGCTCGGTATTTTGCGCACTGCGATGGATCTTCTGCCCCGTGGCATGTGGTCGGGCAGCGCATGCCCAACTTCTTCGGTTTGTTCGACATGCACGGTGGATTGTGGGAACACACGGATTCCAAGTACCCGGCTGAGCACACGCCGCCGGAGCTTGCCAACACGGAACTGTTCGTGCGACGTGGGGGGGCTTGGTATTCACCGGCGGTCCGGTGCAGAAGCGCCCAGCGCAACTATCACACTGCCAACGCCGTGGACGTGTATACCGGCGTACGTCTGATCATGGAGCTGCGCCCGTGAGGGCTTACGGCGCCGCGAGATTGATGTCGCTTGCGCTGCCGGTGTTTATCGGTTCGTGCGGCTCAGTCGGTATGGTGTTCACGAACCCGTCGATCGAAACCCGCTTTTCGTTCGTCAACTTTTCGCGGACTGCCTATGCAGCCATCGGTGTCCGAGACAGTTCGGCTGCGAGCGAGGACTTCGCGTTCTCGCCGTTGCTCCCGCCCGGGGCAATATTTCGTGCTGATTTCCGAGAGCTTACGCAGGTGGGCTGCCCGGGGTCCGTCGATCTTCGCGTCTTGGTCTACCGGCGCGTGAACGACACGGTGCCCATCGGGCTCGACGAGGGGGAGGCTGTAGAGCAAACGCCGAGCGTCGCCGGCGAGGTGTTGGACGTGCCCGCCTGCAGGGTAGAGCCGCTGGTTACGTACACGGTCGTCAATTGGGACGCTCCCGACGGCGAGGCCCGCGTCAAGATCGCTCAAGGCAGCGCGGTGGAGGAGCAGATTCGTACATCAGGCATTTTCCCCAACGTCGACGCCGCGTGGGAAATCGAAGGGGTTACACCGTCGCTCGCAAGCGCTGCGCCACCGGCCCCGCTCACAACCGAGTCCATCTCCGGTCGGGTGACGCTTCCTGATGGGAGCGGCGTCGCTGGAGTGGGTGTGCTGCTTCGAACCCGTTTTCGCGTGCGCCTCAGCGACGGCGACACGAGCAACGACCCCGACGCCGGTTTTAGCGATCCGATCGCCTTCACTTCGACCGACGAGTCCGGTGCGTTTTCCATTGACCGACCCGCCGGCGGCTACCAGCTTGAATTCTTCTCCGACGATTTCACGTTTCGACCGGCGGCCGTAACGCTCGAAACGCCCATCGAGGTCGTCCAGATCATCGCGGAGCCCCTGTGATGCGGAGTGCCCGGAGTAACGCGCGAGCAAGGAGGGGTTGTCGTTGCGGCGGCGCAGCAATCGCCGTTGCCATCGCGGCTCTTCTTGTCGGGTGTCCGCTTGACACGGGCGTCGTGCCGACAAACCCGTTCCTCGACGTCCCGCCGATTGAACTCGACGGCGTTGCGAGAGACCTGACCACTACGGTCATCCCGCTCGGCGATCTGGCGGCGGGGGAGGTCTTGCAGATTGATGTCTCCGGTACGGGGATCGACGCCGTCCTCGTTCTTGCAGAGGACGATTTCACGGAGAGCGCCGGAGTGGTCGTTGGCGGTGGACGTGCCGGTGCAGCCTTTCAATATCGCATCCCCCACTCCGGTCGGTTCGCCGTTTTTGTCCTGTTCGATCCACAGCTTGCCGAGGCCGAGCGCACCGGGACCATAGCCGTCGGATTGGGGGATCCGACGTTC
>JADFRO010000284.1 GCA_022561255.1 Planctomycetota bacterium
ATGATTCCGTTCACAAATTGCAAGGTTTTGATCGATCATCCATGACTTCCTTGCAAAGTATACCACCAGCCAAGCGAAACTTCAGCCTAGAAAAATAGAACTTTAAATGATTATTCAGGGACGACTAAGTCTTCGTCATGAGTGCCCGTCGTCAGATGGCCTCAAATGCTGCGAAACTGTTGGCGCAAAGTTCACTGGACCAACACAGTGGACCAGCACACCCGAGCGCAATATTCGCTGGACCAACACACCAACACCTCGGGCACAACGACCTGAGCCTAATCTTTCCGGGTCAGACCAAGATATTGGAAGACTTTTGAGCAAACGGCCCATTACCCGCCGCGGCCTGCTATCCTCTCAACAACACTCGTAGAGTTCAAGGCATGCGGCACTCGTAGGCTCAATCGATGCGAATCAGCGACATACCCACGGACGAAACCGTGACGTTCATCACGTCGCGCGTGCGGCCCGCAGTCCGGATACTCGAGGTCGGGGCGGGCCGTGGTGAAGTCGCGCAACGACTTCGAGCGGTCGGACATTCGGTCGTGGCCATTGATTCGGACGCCGACGCCGTAGAGGCGGCGCGGCGAGATGAAATCGAGGTAGTGCATGCAGATTTCCTCGCGTTCTGCGCCGACCCGTTCGATGCCATCGTCTTCACGCGTTCGCTCCATCATCTCAGTCCGCTCACGGCCATCCTTGAACGAGCTCGTGCGCTGGTCCGTTCCGACGGAACGATCCTGATCGAAGATTTCGCGTTCGAGGAAATGAACCAGGTCACGGCCGATTGGTTGCACAACGAGCTACCCACACTGCGCAACGACGGTGTGCTCAACACGCACGACAAAGGATTCGGCGCCGAGTTTCTGGCGGCAGGCGGCGACTTGCCAGTGATCTGCCAGGAGTCTACGCCGAACGAAGGTGACCAATAGGCTGTCAGAAGCCCCACGTCTTGGTTGCATTTCGGGGTCGGAATCTGCTATACTGGACCCAAGTTCGCTGCACTGCGGCCCTACAGTGCGCGGATGGGGAACTTGCGTAAAGGAGTGCTTTCAATGCGGTGCAACTTCGCATCTCGCTTCGGTCGTTGGAGTCACGGCCGCCGCGCGTTTACGCCGACCGAGTTGGTGGCTGTCGTGGCATGCGTGGGGCTGATGACACCGATCGTCTTTCCCTCCCTTGATGCGGCGGTTGGTCGGTCACGCCAGGCGCTTTGCCTTGAGCGTCTTCGCGCGATCGCACAGGCGAGTTTGATTTATTCCGAAAGAGACATATTCAATGCCGCGATTCCGGTCCACCGTTTGCAGTTTCAACAAGATCCCGCCGATCCGACCTTCATCGGCGCGTACGAATGGGGGGGGAAAAGTGGCATCGGTCGTCCCGACTTCATTTCCGAGGCGTCATTCCTTGGCAGCAAATACGGAACGCTGGCGGGGTTCGGTCCCGCGACCCGGCCTCTCAACGAGATCATGTACGGCCATCGATTTCCCGACTACGCGAAATCGCAAGACCGGGTGGGGGCCACGTCCGACACCCGACTCAATCTCGACAAGTTCCGCTGCCCCGCCGACGACGGCCCACCTCTTGGCCACAAAGACGGAAGAAGCCCCCATTGCCGGGACTGGACCAGGAACCGCGGTCGCTCCTCTTTCGACCATTTTGGTAACAGTTATGCTGCCAATCTGTTCATGATTTCATCGGGGGCGGGAGAGATGAAAAGTAACTCGCCCTACCTTCGCCCGCAATCTCGTGTTCCCCATCCCGCGCGTACCATCTACTACGAAGAGAACATCGGCCGCTGGGCGTGGGCGTGTCGGCGCGAGATCCAGGGTTGCGAATTCATCGGGTGGGGCGTTGACCCGGGTCCGACTGGGGCGGTTCGCGGCTGGCACGGAAAAGACTGGACGTTCAATCGTTCCTTCGGTGACGCTCACGCGGAACGGCAAACGGTCTACATCGAAGGAACCGAGGACAACGAGGGATACGCCAACCACTATCGCAACGAACAGCTTGCGTTCTATCCACAATCCACCCCTTGCTGCGAATCTACCGACCTTGACTGCAAATTCTCAAGCGGCGGCGACTTTGAACAGTATCGCTGCATCATCGTACGCGGTGACGGCTGGCAGAAGGATACCATGCCGGCACCTTTTATTTGCACGGGCTTGTATGCGCACGGGCAGGGGCGGACGTCGTATGAAGACTGCGTGGTTTCTGAGTAGGCAGAACATCCTGATGAATCACCGTCGACCGCGAAACGCGTGGGCATCATCGGGCGTAGCCAGCCTCTTCGCCATTCTATTGTTCATGCCCGCCTCTTCTTTCGCCCAACTACCAATCAACGATTCCTGTGACGTTGCCGAACCGATCGAGATCGGCGCGACCGTCGAAGCAACAACTGACGGTGCGACGGTCGATCGGCTGCCGACTTGCGGCTTCTCCGGCGTCTCCGCCGGGCTATGGTTTAGCGTTATCGGTGACGGGAGCAGGCTGAACGCTGTCGTGTGCGCGTCGTTCGGCCCGGCCGTTGTTTCCGTTTATTGTCGCGGCTGCGACGATCTCGGGTGCACCGACACTACGGTCGAACGGTCGGACACCAGCTGCGATGGTAAGCTCGTAAGCTGGTGCAGCGACGTCGGAGTCGAATACCTGCTTCACGTTCAAGGTCTCAGATCGAGCGGACCGGGATCTTTCGAGTTGACCATCTCCTCGACGCTTGCTTCCTGCCCGCGCGGCTCAAGTTGTCTCAGCGCACCCACACCCCCTGTCAACGACGGATGTGAAAACCCGATCGTCATCGTAGGATCCGGAGACAACCCCTTTTCGCTTCACGGGGCTTCCGTTGACGGTGAGTTGTACGGTTGTGCCGCTTCGAAGGCCAACGAGAAAGACGTCTGGTTCCAGTGGACCTCGACATTGGACGATTGGGTACAGTTTAGTGTCTGCGGCGCGACGAGTTTCCCGGTCAACGTCGAGGCGTATGAATGCGACTGCCGCGCTCCCAACGACATGGCACCGGATGAGTGCTTCGTGCTGTCGCCTACCGAATGCAACTCCTCGTTCCTTGACGACAGCGTCTTTCAGGCGGTTCAGGACGAGTGCTACCTGCTTCGCGTCATCGGTGCGGACGGCGGCGGAGACGGCGTATTGTCCATTCGTTACGGTGAACCGGAGCCGCTGCCCTGCAGCATCGTCGGTTCGGGTCAAACGCTCAACCCCTGCACCTCACGCAGCGGATGGGACGGCATTAGCAGCACGCGCCCCAACGAGATCGTCGCAACAAGATTCACTCTCTCAGCTGAAGCAAACGTCGGGAGACTCTGCTTTTGGGGAACCTATTACAACGGCACGCCTGGCGACTGCCGCCCGCCCTACCCCGACGAGTTTGAGGTCACCTTTTACACAGACGATTGCGGAAAACCAGGCGAAGTGATCGGCGGACCATCTCGGCAGAACAACGGAACGCTCTTCGTCCATGGCCCGGTCGCCACAGGTGGGACGCTCGCAGGCGGCCTGCTCGAGTACGAGTATTTCGTCGAGTTCTCTGGAGTCGCGCTGGACGCCGATACCGATTACTGGCTTGAGATCAGCAACTACCAGGCGTTTGACTGCTCATGGTATTGGTCAAGGGCGGATTCTCGTTCCGAAGCGATCGCTATCGACGGACTGCGCGGTGAAGGACCGGACGGGTTCGACCACGACGAAGTCGTCAATGGAACAATGTCTTACTGCATGCGGGCCGAACTCGTATCTGACGCTCCTCATTGCCTGACGCCGCCGGCTAACGACAACTTGAACGCGGCCGAGACGATCAACATAGGCGAGACACCCTTCTCCACATTCGGGGCCGCCGTTAGCGAAGGCGCGAGCACTCGCTATCCCGAACCATGCGTGTTCACACTCGGCGACCCGCTGATCGACACCGACATCTGGTACCGATTCGACGCAACCTGTCACGCGACCGTCCTCGTCGAGACCTGCGGCGCCAGCTTCGACACCAAACTGGCCGCATATCCCAACGGACTCTCCGACCCGGACGAGCACAATGTAATCGCCTGCAACGACGACGAATGCGGCGACCCGAACTTCCCGCTCCAGGCAGCTCTGACTTTCCCCGCCCGAGAGGGTGAAAGCTTCCTGAT
>JADFRO010000285.1 GCA_022561255.1 Planctomycetota bacterium
TTGGTCCGTACGGCGAAAGTAGCCGGCAGCACTCACGATGATCCGCTCGTCGCCCGGGTTCAACTTGAGCAAACGAGTGTGCGTAGCGTCCGCATGATCGCGTTGTCCTACCGTTTCGTAGAGGCTTGCGAGCCGTTTGAGGTTTCGCGCGTCATCGGGTTTGGTGGCGAGCTGTTGTTCACGTCGGCGGATGGCGCCCTGGGGATCGGCGTTTTCGGTTTGAATGATGACCTGCTCCTGAACCCACGGATCGGTCGGAATCAACCGTTCGCAGCTGGCGAGTTCGCTTTGCAGGGTTGCGCTATCGTTGCGCGCGCCTGCGAGCAGGGCGAGGCCTTTGTGGGCGAGTCCCTCGTCGTGGTTGACGCGGACCGCTCGCTCATAGGCGTCCCTGGCCTCGTCGGTGCGCCCCATCATGTGCAGGCACTGTCCAAGAAGCGTCAAGGATGACGCGTCGCTTGGTTGAGCTTCGATCGCCTCGCGTAGAGCGTTGATGGCCAAGTCAAACTCGCGCCGCTGCACGTGGTACAGAGCGAGGATCGATTTTCCGCCGGCGCCGTCGACGTTGTACTGCGCTGCGACGTTACGGGCAGCCTCCATCGCCTCCGTGTCGTCGAGTTGAGCCGCCACGCGCAGTTTGGTCCTTAGGAGTGCGCGGTGTTGAGATGGTTTGGCGGTCCGCGCGAACGGCGTGTCGCGGGCGATGAGGTGCGTCAGCGCATCGTCGATGGCCTTGAGTGTGTGTTCCGCGTCATCTTGGCGCGAGTGGAACATAACCAAGTCGAGCGCGCGTTTGAAAGCGTCGGGTTCCGCAGCGATCACTTCGAGCATCGCTTCGCGTCGCTGTTCGTCCGTAAGATCTTGACGGGCGATCACAACGAGTCGCTTAAGTGTGATGTCGTCGGGACGGATCTCGATAGCCTTGTTCGCGACGGCGAGGGCTTCGTCGGATCGATCGGCGCTCAGCAGCTCGTGCACGGTCATGCCGACCAGGCGTGTGTCAGCCGGCTCCTTTTCGAGCGCCGTTCGGAGGATGCGGAGGGATTTTTCAACGTCGTTGTCGATCGAGGCTGCTCTGGCTTCCAGCATCGCACGCACGGTGGAAGATCCGGTGATTTGTTCGTGCAGCCGGCCGGCTAGTTCCGGTTTGTCTTGACGCTCGTAAATGGCGGCCTTGATCATCGTGGCGTCGACGTTTTTCGCATCGAATTGGAGCACGCGGTCAACGACGGCGAGAGCACGTCCCAGGTCTTCGGTCTGAAAGAGGGCCTGGGCGTAGAGATTCCAGAAAATCGGGTCGCGTGCACGCTGGCGGATGGCCCGATCGACGACCGCTTCGAGCAGATCCTTGGCCGCCCCTGCTTCGTTCAGCCGTAGGTGGGCGTTAGCCAGAATGATCTTGTTGTCCCAGTTCACCGCGCCGAAGGATTCGTATCCTTCGTCCGCGGCGCGAAGATCCTCAAGCGCCTCGCGGTCGTTTCCGCGGGCAAGCTTCACGCGACCCGACTGACTCAAAATGCGCGGATGAGAAGGCGACTCGCCCTTCGCGTCGAGCACGTACTGATCCGCTCGCGCCAGCCACCTCTCTCTTCCGTCCATGTCTCCCGCATTCGTGGCGGCCAGGCCTTTGGCGACGCATGCCTCGGAGGCGTAGAGCATGAGCGTAAAGGTGCTGACCTTGTTGCGTGAGGCTCTGACGCCCTTACGCGAAAGACCCTGCGACAGCCGCGACTCGCACGTTTCGATGACCTGGTCGAAGCGCGCGGAGAGCTTGTAGAGCAGCGCGAGCTGAACGTACGGTTCGAACTCGTTGGGGTTGTCCGCGATGCGCTGCTTGAGCAGTTCCTCCGACTCGTCGAGGTATGCCTCCGCTTGGTCTTGCTTCTCATCATCGCGGCGCGCGCGGGCCCACTGCTGGAGCAGGAACGAGGCGTACCCCATCTGCGCTTCGCCGAACGCTTCCTCATCGTCCGTCGCAAGAGACAGGCTGGTTTTGTACGCCGTTTCGGCTCGATCAAACTCGCGCTTGGCGGCGAGGTACCTCGCGTAAGCGAGCTGCGCCTTAGCGCCGCTTGGTCCGGCTGATGCATGGCGCTCAAGCAGTGCTACATACAGTTCGTCGGCCCGTTCCGGTTGGTCGTTGCGGAAATACTGGTCGGCCAGGTCGGTCGCGTATTCAACCACGTCGGGCGCCAGCTCGGCTGCGTGTTGCAGCTTGGCTAGCCCAGCCTCGACGTTGGCGCTGTCCTGATCCGCGAGTCGCAGGAGGGCCGATCCCTGTGCGTGGAGCGCAAAGGCCGTTTGCTCGTCGGTCCTATCGGTCTCGAGCTCCAACATCGCCGTTGCGGCGTCGCGAACGCGCGTCCATTCGCGGGGAGTGCTGTAGAGCTCTGCCAGCTCCAGGAGGAGCGTCGTCTTATTCATGTGAGCGTCGAGCAGGTCGGGTTGACGCACGAGCGCCTGTTCCCAGGAACCGAGGGCCTGCCCCACTTCACCTTGGTTCAGCAGCATTTCGCCGACGCCGACGAGATACGTCGCGTCGTCGCTCTGCTCCCAGGCTTTGCGATAGAAGAGCGCCGCCTGTACCCACTGCTGCTGTCGGGCAGCCTCTTCGGCGTGCTCGACGAAGTACTTGGGATCGCGCCGCTGCAACTGCCAGAGCATCAGCACGGAGAGCACAACGATCATCGCGAAGGCGAACAGAGTTAGCGCGATGACGACGTTTTTGTTCAGTCGTTTCCTTGCCATGGATGGTACCTCTGTCTGCGTCGTCGGTCGCCCGATCGGATTTAGCACTTTTCACGCTTCGTTGGCCGTACGTCACGGCTGAGCGTTTGCACTGCTTTTTGCGGATCGTTCCGCCGCTTCAAAGTCGGGCCAATGATCTCGAATCAAAACGGGCAACACGCGGTCGAACAGCTTCCGTGCGCCCTCTATGCTTGCCTCGCGTGATGCACCTGGAAACTGTACCTCCACTTTCGAGAAGTAGGCGTAGCTGTTGCGCGGATCGTTGATTAGAAATCGAACCGCCGTTCGTGAGGCTGCGAACTGTCCGTTGCAGCCGAACGTGTAGATTACGGTTACCGGTTGATGATTGAAGATCGCCGTTCGAGCGAACGTGCAGACCCGAACGGGAACGCTGCTGTTCTGCGGCCCCAGAGATGGGAGGAAGACATCGGTGTTCTCGTGAGGCTGAGCCTGCTCGTAGCCCGCGCCGAGGAAGCATTCGTCCGGTGTGTGCGGAACAAGGTTGCGTCCGCCCGTGTCGTACGTGACAAAGAGCGTCACGTTTCGTAGGGGGTCGGACGCGGGCACGCTTGTGTCTTCAAGTCGCCAGTTGATGTAGTCGTTGGTTCCGAGGGCTTCAAGTACGGCCGCTTCGAGCAAGAGGCGTCTTGTGATTCGGTAGGGCTCGAGCGTCTCAGGAATGAGCGTACTCAGGGGGTTGCGGAGGAGTATGGGGGCCTTTTTGTGTTTGAAGTCCAGCCATCGGCTAACAGGGCCTGCGAGGATTGCAGCCGTGGTCAGCAGAATCAACGCGACGGCGAACGGGGCGTTCAACAGTCGCGGGTTGGGATTAGCCGGTGCGGTCTCCATCCATAAAGCCATATAAATACATAGATTACGGCCATCCGGCGGCGCAAACGCCGACGGGCGAGCATACGCGCGCTCCGGACAGTAGTCAATCGGCATGGGTGGCCCCGTGATCTGAGCCGCGTTGAGGCGTTTCGACGGTCGCGGCGTCGTATCCCCGGCTGCCGAGCGACTGTTGGCATACCGTTTCGTTCCAGACGTTCGAGCCAACGACCGATAAGTTTCCTGGTACAGCAGGATGTGGTCATCCCATGCAGCGCACCGTCACGTCACCACGTAGAATCCCGCCGAGCAAGGAAGCTCCGCGCCGTTGCGTGATCGTCGGCTGTGGAGGCCATGGTCGCGTGGTGCTCGACATTTTGCAACAGAGCGGTGGATGCGAGATCGTGGGGTTCGTCGACTCGAATCGTGAATTGATCGGTCGGCGGGTCGACGGCGTGGAGGTTGTTGGGTGTCCTGATGACCTGCCGACGCTGCGCAAGTCGCACGCGATCGACTGCGGAATCGTCGCCGTGGGTGACAACGGCATTCGGCGCAGTTTCGCAA
>JADFRO010000286.1 GCA_022561255.1 Planctomycetota bacterium
GTGCGGGTCGCGGTACGAGAGCAGATCGCAGCCGGTGCCGATTGGATCAAGGTTTACGCCGACTATCGGCGGAAGCCGGGCGACGCACCCACACCGACCTACACATTGGAAGAACTGGCTGCGATCGTTGATGAAGCTCGAAGCGCCGGTTTGTCGGTGGCCTCGCACGCTGTTACGGACGAGGCGATTCGCCGAAGTGTGCTGGCTGGGGTCAAGACGATCGAGCACGGTACGAATGCGTCCGGCGGAACACTCAAGCTGATGCGCGAGCGTAAGGTGGCTCTGTGTCCGACGTTGGCTGCGTCCGAGGCGATGGCCCGTTACTCGGGATGGTCGCCGGGGATGCCGGATCACAAACGGATCACCACAGCCAAGGCGATGTTCAAGCGGGCGCTGGCGTCCGGCGTGACGATCGCGTGCGGCAGCGACGTTGGTGTGTTTTCGCACGGTCAAAGCGTCCGCGAGTTGGAATTGATGGTCGAGTACGGCATGGCGCCGAAGGATGCACTGGCGTCCGCCACGAGCATCGCGGCCGAGATTCTCGGCCACGGTCACGATCTCGGACGCATTGCAGAAGGCTATTTCGCTGATTTAATAGCGCTCCAGGGCAATCCGCTTGAGGATATCTCAACAGTTCGGAACCTTCTTGTCGTAATCAAGAACGGCGCGCTTGTCGTTGATCGTCGCTGACGAAATGCTTGCGCATCGTGCCTAGCGGGAGTTCTTCTGCCACCATGTGGCACGGGTTCCGCATCCTTGCGAAGCAAGGTTGAGGGACGGATGCGCCACGCTTTGATTGACGCATTTCCCCGAGGCGCGATCGCAGGGGAGCGATCCCGCGCCCCTGAGGTTATCACCGATTGTCCGCTCCCTCACGGTCGCGGCTCGGCATAACCGTCAGCCGATGCGTGAAGGAACACTAGCAGCGATTCTTCTGCCACCACGTGGCATAGTCGAGCGCGGCGTAGGTAAGGATGATGTCGGCGCCAGCCCGGGCGATGCTCGTTAGCGACTCGACCATGCACTCGGACTCATCAAGCCAGCCGTTTCGTGCAGCCGCTTTGATCATGGCGTATTCGCCGCTGACCTGGTAGGCGGCGATCGGCAGCTCGGTCCGGTCGCGCAGTCGTGCGATGATGTCAAGGTAGGGCATAGCGGGTTTGACCATCAGAATGTCAGCCCCTTCCGCCTCGTCGAGCATGGCTTCGAGAATCGCCTCGCGGGCGTTGCCCGGATCCATCTGGTAAGTCTTCTTGTCACCGGGAACGTTGGGCGCTTCCACCGGAGCGGAGTCGAGCGCGTCGCGAAACGGGCCGTAAAACGCGGAGGCATACTTGGCTGTGTAGCTGAGGATGGCCGTGTCGGCAAAGCCGGCGCTGTCGAGTGCATTGCGAATGGCTGCGACGCGTCCGTCCATCATGTCCGATGGGGCCACCATGTCGGCCCCGGCCTTCGCATGAATGACAGCCATCTTCGCGAGAATGTCGACGGTCTCGTCGTTTAGGATGACGCCGTGTTCGTCGACGAGGCCGTCGTGTCCCTTGTCGGAGTAGGGGTCCAGCGCGATGTCCGTTACAACGCATGCGCTGGGACAGCTCTCCTTGATGGCCTGAACAGCGCGACAAAGCAGATTGTCTTCGTTCAACGCTTCGCGCGCGTCGCTGGTCTTGAGCGCCGGATCAAGCGCGGGGAAGAGGGCGAAGGATCGAACACCCAGGTCGATCGCCTTGCGACATTCCGCGATCGTCTCATCGATCGAGAGGCGTGAGCGCCCGGGCATCGCCTCGATGGACTCGCACCGATGCTCTCCGTCGACCACGAACTGCGGAAGAATCAGCTTGTCTGGAGTAAGTGATGTCTCGCGCACCATAGCACGAATCGTTTCGCTTCGACGAAGCCGGCGCAGGCGGCGCAACGGTCGGTTCGGCGGCCGGTTTGCTTCCATATCCAGCACTCCTAAGCGTTGCGGACGAGTTCCGACCTGGCTGACTCGCGCAACGGTCTACAGGTTAGCGTCTTTGGTCCATCCGGCAAGGTCGGGAGCGCCAGCCGAACCGTCGTGCGCAAGGATTCTCGTTGTGCATCGACGTCGCTGGGCGGATGCGTCGTCTGGCGTCGCCATCGCACTGAGTTTATGATTGCGTCTGTATAGGGATCCCTCGAAAGTCGGGCACGATAAGCGAATGGAAGCCTCAAACCTGAGGACAAAAGCGATCATTGGGCTGGAGATTCACGTCCAGCTCCTGACCGATACAAAACTCTTTTGTGCATGCCCCGTGCGATTCGAGGCTGCGCCGAATTCCTGCGTCTGCGAGGTTTGCCTCGGACATCCCGGAGCGCTTCCGGTCCTGAACCGGCGGGCGTTTGAACACGCGCTGTTGACGGGCTTGGCGCTGAACTGCGAAATCGCGCCGAGGACCAAGTGGGATCGAAAGAGCTACTACTATCCCGACCTTCCCAAGAACTACCAGATTAGCCAGTACGATCTACCGCTGGCAGAGCACGGTTACGTTGACATCGAAGTTAACGGGCAGGTGCGCCGCATTCGGATTCTCCGTACTCACCTTGAAGAGGACGCTGGTAAGAACATTCACGACGCGTCCGGCTGTACGCTTGTCGATCTGAACCGCGCCGGGACGCCGCTCTTGGAGATCGTGACCGAGCCGGACCTGACGTCGGCCGAGGAGGCGTTCATCTTTTGCACAGAGCTGCAACGACTCGTGACCTACCTCGGCGTCACCGAGGGGAGCATGCAAAAGGGGCAGATGCGGTTCGAACCGAACGTGAACGTAGCGATCGAGGTCAATGGGAAGGAGCATCGAACGCCGATCTCGGAGATCAAGAACATCAACAGTTTTCGATTTGTGCGCCAAGCGATCGAATACGAGATAGAGCGACAGATCGCAGCTTGGCAGGCGGATCATGACTATCTGATCGGTCAGTGTCCCAACGAAAATCGTGGATGGAACGCCGACCAAGGCGTGACCGAGTTTCAGCGCGACAAGGAAGCCGCTCACGACTACCGCTATTTTCCCGATCCGGATCTCGCTGCCGTCCAGGTTTCGCCGCAGATGCTCGAGCGCGCTCGTTCGCGGCTCGGGGAGCTCCCCATCGCTCGTCGCAAGCGTTTTGTGGGGCAATACGGCCTTTCCGGTGGAGATGCGCAGACCATCGTAGCGCATCGCGCTACGGCTGATTTTTTTGAGGACGTCGTCGCCGCCGGAGCCCCGACGGACATTGCCGGTAAACAATTCGTCAACGTCTGGCTCAAGCTCGCCCATGATCGCGGCGACACGATCGACGCTCTAGGCGTCGAGGCCACCCGAATGGCTGACTTGGCGAAGATGACAGGAGATGGCACTGTAAGTAAGACGTCCGCCAAACAGATCGCGGAAATGCTTGTGTCGCAACCGGAATCGCCCCGCGAACTCGCGAAACAAGCGGGCCTCGTTCAGGAGCGCGACGCCGACGCGACGCAAGCATGGGTGGAGAAGGTTTTCGCCGACAACGATCAAGCCGTTCGCGACGCGTTAGTGAACCCGAAAAAGGCGAAGGCGGCAGCGGGCTTTCTCTGCGGCCAGGTGATGAAAGTCTCGAACGGCAAAGCCGACCCGAAGCTCGTGGGAGAACTGATCGAGCGGCGACTCGCGGATATGAACCGGTCCTGACTCACCCGCGGAACCGTTGTTCCAAGGGTGCTGCCCGGTTGTTCTGCGGCCCCCGCCCTGTTGTTCCACTGGTGTCGTGCCATTCGTTTGTGGCGCCGGTTCGTACGGCTGGCGTCCAGCGAGTTCCACTTCCTATGGCCAGGGCGTCTATCGTTCCTTACGAGCTGCGCTGCGGAGTCGCCGGAATCGGCGCCGGGTGGCCCGTGGCGTGGTCGGTGGGTATTCCCTCTGCGGTTGCGACGTCTTACAATAGACAGGTGTTGGCGGGCGGCAGTCGAGCCACGAAAGCCGGTCGCCGTCATGGCATCCGCCGGGCGCGCGGGACACGCGGACCCGGAATGCCGGATTTTGGCAGCATCGACGGGGCGTAGCGCAGTCCGGTTAGCGCACTTGACTGGGGGTCAAGAGGTCGCTGGTTCGAATCCAGTCGCCCCGAATTTATAACTCCCTTGAAAC
>JADFRO010000287.1 GCA_022561255.1 Planctomycetota bacterium
CGGCCCGATGCACCGACGGCATTGACAACGATTGCGACGGACTGCTGGATCTCGCCGATGCCGGGTGTCAGGAAGAGGAGAAGTGTGACGGCAAGGACAACGACGGTGACGGCGAGATCGATGAAACGTTCGCCGGCCTTGGCGAGGCGTGCGTCTCCGGAATCGGTCCGTGTGAGCGGACAGGCATAACGATCTGCAGCGCCGACGGTAGCGGCACGGTCTGCACGGCTGTGGCCGCGACGGGATCACCCGAGGGTCCGTCCGGCCTGACTTGCGAAGACGGAATTGACAACGATTGTGACGGAGATACCGACGGCGCGGACGTCGACTGCGGATCGATGGACCTTACAGCCCTGTGCGCCCTGCCCTTCCTCCGCGGCAATCCGGGATCCGACTGCACGGGCTGGCACGAGATTCGTTTCGGATCGACCGGGGGAAGCGGTTCGGTTGAGGTCATCGCGGAACTTCTTGTGCTCGACGTCGATGGCAGCATCATGGCTGCTCTTCCTGTCAACGAGGGTGAAGCGGTCCATCTTGCAAGTCGTGTCGACCCTGCGGAATGGAAGTGGGTCACAAGAAAAAAGGGGCGTCGAATACGCCACGAAGTCTTCGCACCCATCCCCGTCTTGCACGTGATCGCTCAAGACGGATTCGGCCGGACGGAGGCGTACTGCTCCAACATCCCCTACGTGCAGGTTCTTCAACCGGCTAACACGGTCGTCAGCGCGTCGTCGGGAGCCGTAACGGAGGTACTTGCGGCGATTCCGCAGATCGATCTCGCCACACTGTCGATCACCATCGACGGGCAGGATATTCTCGCCGACGCACCCGTGGGTCTGGGCATCGATCCAGCGACTCAACTGCCCGGCGGACCGTTCAACGGCGACGTCATGATCGGTGGCGGCACGGTGACGATAACTGAGTTGATCGTTTCCGCCGGCCCGATCGGTACCCTAGCTTCCAATACGGTAACGATGTCCATCGCAGGGCTCGGTTGCGGCGGGCATATCGTCGCGATCACAGGCGATCGCATTCTCAACGACGCCCCGCCGGATTCCGACAAGCTCTCAAGCTCATGCTACGTCGACGACCTCGACGACAACGGCACGGTCCTTATCTTTAGCATCGAAGTCGCGTCGCCGGCCGAAGGCGAAGTAACCCTCGGCGGACCGACGAACGTCGTCGGCGAGGCGTGTCATGGTCTTGCGCTCGCCAGCGTCAACATCAACGGCTTCGACGTTGACGTCGCAGGTCAAGTGCTCGAACCCGGTGACGGCGTAAGTTCCGGCGACGTGTATCGCCTTAACTTTGACGTGATGGTGCCCGAAACCAATCTGACAGAACAAATCGCTACGGGCACGGCCAGCGCGGGGTCGTTCACGAAGGGATCGAACCGACTGGTCGCCCAGGCGTGCGACGGCGACGGCAACTGTACCTTCGACAGCCTGTTCTTCGCCGTTGGCCCGATCATACCCGCTCCGTCCGCCACAGCGTCGTCGCTTTTCGGCGTGACAGCCGGCGTACCTGATCCGGGTGAAGTCACGAACGCCTACGTGCTGTCGATTTCGCAGGAGGGCATCGATACGTTTTTTGAATCACTTAAAAACAAAAACAAACGCTGCCTCGGCGACCGCGCGAAGGATGCACTCAAACGCACACCGACCCAGCGTAAGAAGCTTGACGTTCCCGACGCATGTGACCCGCCAACGATCATGGTCATTAACAACACCTCACTTCGCAACAACGTCTTCCCGCTGGAGGTCAACCTGCGCGACTCTGTAACGCTCGACCCACGTGACGGGGCGATCGGCGTGAGGATCAACCTTCCACCGATCGACATCACCGCGCATTTCGGCGGCTATTGTGAATCAGGATGTGTGTGCCTGTTCGGCGCATGCGCGTGCGCGAGCTGCGTTACGGTGGACATCGACGGACGGATCAACCAGCGGAACATGTTCCTTGCGTTCGAGGTTACACGCGAGCGATTGCTGCAGAGCGGCGTCCCTCGCGCCGAGCGGGAGCCGCTCGACGTCACATTCGACCTGGGAGACACCGACCCGAACGACTTTACACGCATTCGCGGCGAGATCGACATCGGATGTTTGCTCGGATTCCTCCTCGACGTGCTGAACTTCCTCGGGCAAGTCATCAGCCTGGGATTCTGGGATCCGGGCCTGGGAACGATCGAGTTCGAGATGACGGCCGACGACATTCAGGAGAAGATCGGATCGCGCGACGGCGATCCGTTCGACGCCGATTTCGTGAAGATGGAAAACCGCGACCTGCCGGAGTTCGGCACGCGGCAGCGTGACAGTCGGGTCACGGACGCGGCGATTTCGGCCACGGGACTCTCCATAGCGATCGGCGCATCGTTTGCACCGGAACCGTCCGAAATCGATCCCGCCGCAGCCCACATCGTCGGCACGCCGCTTAAGAACGCTCCGATTCCGATTCCGCCGATTCTCGACGCGCAGGGCAACCCCGCAAGCCACGTCACGATCGCGATCTCTGACGACGTGTTCAACCAACTCTTTTTCAGTATGGTGCAGACCGGCCGCCTGAAGACGCAATTCGAGGTAACGAAGACGCTCGGCGACTTCATACCCGAAGACTGCAGCTCGATCATCATCGACCGCAAGCGAGCCCGTTGCGTGGGCCTGCGAAGCGAAGACACGTGCACTCGATTCTGCGCTCGGTTCGACGGATGCACCGACACGTGTGAGGCTGAATATCCCTACGGCACGATCCACGGCGAGGAACGTCGCCAGTGCTGCCGGGCAGCGAGGATTCGTCGAAACACGAACATTTCAATCGGAACGACGCTCGTGCTTACCGGTGGAGTCGACAACCCACCGAAACTTCTGATCACCGACGACCCGGCCACGCTCGAAGTCGAGGTGACGCTGCAGTATGACCAGATATCGATTCATCTGCTGGCCGACCGCGACGGCAACGGAACGTTCGACGGCGAATCGATCGACACCCTTACCGAGTGCACCTTCGGCGATCTCGACGCTGAGTTCGGAACGCAAAGCTCGAATCAGACCGAGTGCATTCTGTGGGAGACCTGCCTCACCGTTCGACTCAACCTGGCCATGGAGCTGACGACCAACGATCGCGGTAAGGCGCGGTTGAAGTTCAACTTCCTGGGGCTCGAACGCGACGTTCCCTTCGGCGTACAGTGTGGCGGTGGCTACGAAGTTCCGGAGCTCGATTTCTTCAACGGTGAGGCCGGGCGAAGCGAGACGATGGACCTGCTCGAAGAAAAACTCGGTACGAGCACGCCGCCGCTCGATGCGGAAGGTTTGGAACTCGGCGGCTTCGTTGATTTCCAGCAGAACCGCATCATCGCGATTGAAACCGACGGCAATCCCGATCCCAACAACGCGTTCTACGATTACATCGGGATTACGGGTGCGATCACGCCCCGAGCGGTCGATCCCGACGCCGGATGCGAGGAGACGCCGTAGAGAGGCCAACATCAAGGCCGGCGCATTCCACGCAAGGCTAGCGCACTCCGTAGCCGCTTCCCCCCTTGACGGGGCTGCGTAGCTACCTCCCCCCTTTACAAGGGGGGATTGAGGGGGGTCGCCCGGTAGAGCGTTTCCCGTATTTGAATGTTGCGTCCGCCGGGATTGGATTGACATCGAAGGTCGAGCGATCGCGCGGGCGAGCTGCGCTCAGCAAGAGAACCCGCGGCTCAGAACAAAGAAACGGCGAATGCTTCGGAGTCGACTGCTACGTTCCTGCGGGTGACGACGACGTGCCCAATTCCTCGTTTTTCGTTTGACGTCAAGCCGTGAACGTGGTGCGGCTTGACACTGCCGCCCTTTGACGATATCACCTTTGCTTAATCAGCGCGCGCGTCGGCGCGAGAACTTGCACCGGTTGGGAAACCGGTGCCCACGGAAAGAGATGGATCACTCCTGCGGAGCGCAGCTCTGAATGTCGAAATCTACGGACAAACAGTCCGCCAGCAACCAGTCCTCCACCAAGATGGAAAAGATCGTCGCCCTCTGTCGGCGTCGCGGGTTTATCTTCGGCAGCAGCGAGATTTACGGCGGCATCGGCGGTTTCTGGGACTACGGCCCCCTCGGCACCGAGCTAAAACGCAACATCA
>JADFRO010000014.1 GCA_022561255.1 Planctomycetota bacterium
CAAAAAGTGCATCGAGGTCGGACACGTCTTCAAACTCGGCACGAAGTACTCCGCTGCGATGGAGGCTACCTGTCTGGATCAAAACGGAAAACCCCAGCATTTTATCATGGGTTGTTACGGCATCGGGCTCAACCGGATCATGGCCGCCGCGATTGAGTCGTTTCACGACGACAAGGGAATCTCCTGGCCGATGGCGATCGCGCCGTTCCAAGTGGTCATCTGTGCGCTCGACACGCGCGAAGAGACGGTCAACGCGCTGGCGGCGAAGCTCCACGACGAGCTTCAAGCCGCGGGGGTCGACGTCCTACTCGACGATCGGGACGCGAGGCCTGGCTTTAAGTTCAAAGATGCCGAACTGATCGGATTCCCGATTCGCATTACCGTGGGCAAAAGGGGGTTGGCTGACGGTACGGTCGATGTGCAGGTGCGCCGAACGGGCGAAACGCAGAAGCTCCCGCCGGAGCAGGTCGTCGCCACCGTTCGTGAGATGGTCGAAGCTGCCGTTCGTGACGAGCGAACGTGACGCGGAGTCAGGCGGTCAGTCGCCTGCGCCGAATCGGTCTGGCGATCAGGGCGGGCAAGCCCGCGAGCATGAGGAGCAGCACGGTCGGCTCCGGTACGACGGCGCCGTTTGCGGTCAGACCGATCCGCGGACCGGGCGGATCGCCAACCCGCAGCCCGGGTGGGTCGGTCACGTCGAAACCCGGTGCGATATCGAAAACCTTCCCGCTTAGACCCGCTCGCTTTTGAACGAGTGCGAGGCCGAGATCGTCACCAAAACCAGCCGCCAGGTTCCGCACGACTTCCTCCACGGACGCACGAAAGACATCAATAAGCTTCGAGCGACCGCTGAACTGAATGAAGGCGTTCTCTCGGCCGACCCGATCAAACAGCGGCTGCGTGATCGCGCCGAGGATGTCGGCGTAGATGTTTCCCGATAGGTTGATCGGCTCCAGATCGAAATCGTTCGTGGTTGTGTCGTTGGCGAAACGCCCCTCGCGCTCGACGTTCTGGCGCGATGAGTAAACGAAGCTCAGATCGTAATAGCCGAACTTGTTGATCGAAAAGTCGCCGTCAATAAAGACGCTTCCGCTTACCCGGCCCGATTGGACGCCGACGTCGTAGTTTAGGGCGTAGCTCAGCGGCGAAGGAGCTGCGAGGCTGTCAACCGCCGTTGTAAAGGAAACGTCCAGCCCGGGAAGTGCGCGCCCGCCGGTGGAAACCGCGAGCGAGATAGGGCCTTGAAACGTCATGTCCCACGGGCCGAAGTCGAAGGGGTTACCGACGAAGCTCTGGGTCAGCAGAAGGTCGACGCCGCTACTTAACGGGTTACGATTGCCCTGCAGATCGAATCCGACCAATCCCAAACCAACGACGGAATCCTTGATAAAACCACCACGCGCAACCGAGGTCGTCACGCAGCAAGCGAGGAGAAACGTAAGTACGGATCGGCGAAATCGGGATCGAGCCATGGTCGGCTCCTCCTAAACGAAGACACGCTGACTATTACCCGCTTCGATGAAGCGCTCTAGCCTGTGTTTATCGACCGATCCAGCGCTGCGGGACGTGAGAAACCCAGCGTCCCTCCCCAAAGCACGGAGGGAACGCCCTTATCACCCCTGTACAAGCCCACCTTCACCACGGTTGTGGGCACCGATCTTATGGGACGTCAACGAACCTGTGCGAGTTCATTAATGAAGTGGGCCGACGCGCGGGCGCCGTTGTGGAGGTCGCTGACGTGGAAGAACTCGTTGGGACCGTGCGCGTTGCAGTTGGGCATGCACAGACCCATCATCAGCGATTCGGCGCCGAGCACCTCCTTGAACATCGGAAGGATCGGGAGCGTGCCGCCCTCGCGAATGAAGTACGGCGCTTTTCCAAAGCCGGCCTCCATCGCTTTGGCGGCTGCGTTCATGCCCGGCGTTCCGAGCGGACTCACGTAAGCACCACACATCGCGTGAGTGAGAATCTCGATGCGAATCCCCTTGGGTGCGGCCGCCAAGACGGCGTTGTCGAACGCTTTGGAGATTTTCTGGGCATCCTGATTGGGCACGATGCGCATCGACACCTTGGCCATCGCCGTTGCAGGAATCACCGTTGAGGAACCTGTGCCCGTAAATCCGCCCAGGAGCCCATTGACGTCCAGCGTGGGACGGGTCCAGCGACGTTCCAGCGTTGAGTAACCCTTTTCACCTTCGAGCGACGGCACGGCCATGCCCTTCATGTAGGCAGCTTCATCGAAGGGTAGCGCCTGCATCTTCTCTTTTTCTTCGTCGGTCAACGGCAAGACGTCGTCGTAGAAACCGGGGATCGTTACACGGTTGTCCCCGTCACGAAGGGAGGCGATGATCTGCGCGAGCGCGTTTCCGGGATTGGTCAGGGTTCCGCCGAACGAACCGCTGTGGAGGTTTTGCTTTGCGCCGCTGACGATGATCTCTTTGTAGATCATGCCCTTCGTACCGTAGGTGATGGCCGGCGTGGCCATGTCGAACTTGGGCGTATCGGAAAGCGCGACGTAATCGCACGACAAACGATCCTTGTGGTCGCGTACGACTTTTTCGAGATTTGCGGAGCCGATTTCCTCCTCACCTTCCACGAGAAACTTCACTCGGATGGGGAGCTTGCCGACGGCCTTCCGCCATGCCTCCACCGCGAGCATGTGAGCGAGAATTTGGCCTTTGTCGTCGGCGGAGCCGCGCGCGAAAATCGCGCCGTCGCGAATGGTCGGCTCAAAGGGGGGCGAATCCCAAAGGGAAAGGTCGCCGGTCGGCTGGACGTCGTAGTGGCCATAAAACAAGATCGTAGGCCCACCGTTTTCGGCCGGACCGGTGTCCGCCAGAACGCTCGCGTGACCCGGCGTCTCAACGATCTCGCTCTCGATCCCGCAGTCCAAAAAGAGGTTGTGAACCCACTCGGCTCCACGCTTCATCGCCGGCTTGCAGTCGGGATCCGTCGAGATGCTCTCGATGCGCAGGAAATCCTTCAGACGATCGACGGAGGCTTCCTTATTGGCTTCGATGTGGGCAATGGTCTTCTCAATCACGCTGGGCAACCTTCCTCTGTTGGACTTCTATTTCGTTGGATCCCAATGACGACGTTGAAACAATCGGTCGACACACACCCCGATGAAGATGGACGCGGCGCAAGATAGCGGAGTTCCCGCCAAGCGGAAACTGCCCGGCCCAAGAGCCGGGCGGACCAAACCCTTCACCCATTCGGAAACGGATGACACAGGGATGTCCCAAAGCGTCGCGTCCCGCAGATCAGAGCGGCGGCGATCTAACCGGCCGGTCTGGGTTTGGGCTTGTGCGCGATCGGATCGTGGATGCTCGGTAGCGTCTCGGCCTCTTCGACCTTCCTACCTCGGCCATCCTCACCAACGTCGACGCGCATCACCTTCTCGTCCTTGAGCAGGAAGACCTGAAAGGTCACTTTGCCATCCTCGAACAACGCGTAGGCACTGAGTGGCTTGCCGCCACGGCTACGCTTTTCGGCGGCCGCGATCGCCGACGTAAGCGTGAGCGAACTGCTTTCCATGACGCTGATCATTTCCTGAGCCTCGGACTTGCATTTCTTGCAGGACGCATAGACGGGCCAAGCGATCACGGCTACGACTGAAGCGATGAGCAACGGCGTGAGGAATCTACGGAAACGGAACATGCGAGAACCTCCTGTCGGACAAAAGCCACGGCACCGACGGCCGGCGGCGACCACACGCCGCCATCGCCTCGTGCTCGCAAAACGTGTGACGAATGAATGTAACCGCTGCGGGCGTCGCGTCAATCGGACCGAGCAAAACGCGTTCGGCGCTGCGTGGGAGACGCTCCAACCGTTGCATCGACCGCCACGGGCTGCTGAAACGTGCATGGCGAAGCGCCGGGCATTACAATGGTCGCCCGATGGAACGCGTGGACGCGAACGGTAATCCCGGGTCGATTCTCGTGTTTCTGCCGACTTGGTTCGGGGACTTCGTGATGGCGACGCTCGCGTTGCGCGCGATGCGGGAGCGCTTCACCGACGCCCACATCACGTTCCTGATGGAGTCAAATCTGCGTGACCTCGTTCGCGGTGGGGACTGGATGAATGAATGCGTCCAGTGGCCCGAAAGGTCGCGACGGACTCCGCTCGATCGCGCGTATCGGGATCTGATTTGGGATCTTCGCCGACGACGCTTCGATTGGACGGTGCTGTTTCCCAACTCGTTCCGCTCAGCGCTTACGGCTCGCATCATCGGCGCGAAACGCCGGATCGGATACGACCGCGACGGACGGGGATTCTTGCTCACCGATCGGCTGCCGGTTCGCAATCGCATCAGGCGAACCACGCTTTCATCCCTGCTGCGTGTGGGACGATCGCAAGAGCGTAAGGGCACCGCGACGAGCAAAGTCGGCGGGGCCGGCGCTGATGATGCCCAACAACTCAGCAGCCGCCTAAGCGTCCCGCTACCCAAGAGACCACCGGTTGCATTGGGACGATACGTTCCGATGCCGATCGTGGAATACTACGCCGACCTCGTCGAGGCGATCGGCTGCCGGCGTCCGGGCGATGCCCTCGAACTCTTCACGACGCCCGACGACGACGATGCAGTCGATAAGCGGCTCGCGTCGGAGGGAATCGATAGCCGTCGACCTTTGATCGTGATCAGTCCCGGCGCGAAGTTCGGTGCCTCGAAGTGCTGGATGCCGGAACGGTTCGCCGGTGTGGCCGATCGTCTGATCGACTCGAATCGCGCGACGGTGATCGTAACGTGCGGGCCGGGCGAGGAAGAGATCGCCCGCGAGATAGGTCGAGAGATGAAGAGCGGCGGGTTCGTGTTCGATCAGCCGCTGCTCACCCTGGGTCAACTAAAATCACTGATCCGCCGATGCGACCTGCTCATCTGCAACGACACGGGGCCACGCCATTTTGCCAAGGCGTTCGCCACACCCGTCGTCACCGTGTTCGGACCGACGCATCCTGATTGGACGGCGACGAGCCACAAGGCGGAGCGCATCGTTCGTGTCGACATCGACTGCGGGCCGTGTCAACAGAAACGTTGTCCGCTCGGCCACCACGATTGCATGACGCGCGTTTCGATTGACGCCGTATTCGACGCCGCTACGGCACTCCTGCGGACGCAGGTGCAACAAATTGCACGCTAGTGCGATGTCGACCACAGTTCACGAATTCCAGGGAGATCGGTTGCTGATGTCGTACGTCGTGACAACTGACGCGGTTTCTCAAAGCGATCTGACGGTCGTAACCGGCTACGAGACGCTACTAAAGTCCCACGGGCTCGACTCGCTCGACGCGCTCTTCACGCTTCGCGACGCGGAACTCCTCGACAAACCGGGGCTGGCGCCGTGGCGGCAGCGCTTGCGCGTTGTACTCGACGACGACGGGCGGCGTCGAACGTTTTATCTGAAGCGATTCCGCCAGCCGCCGCGAAGCGCTCTGCGAGACGTTCGCCGATCGGGCAGCGGAGCGAATAGCGTAGCCGGGGCGGAGTGGACGTGGATGCACCGACTGGCGCGCGATGGAATAGCCTGTGTTACGCCGGTCGCGTTTGGAGAGGAGTTTCGCGGCGGGCGAGAGTACCGAAGCGCGATTCTCAGCGCCGAGGTTCCGGGTGTTTCGCTGGAAACATGGGCGCGGCAATGCGAATCATCCCATGCCTCGGCGGTGCGCGGTCTCGTAGAGCCGGTGGCGCAGCTCGTCGCAAGGTTGCACGCGAGAGGCTACGTCCATCGCGATCTGTACCTGTCGCACGTATTCTACGACGCTTCAGCTACGCCGTCGGACGGTTTTCATCTAATCGATCTGCAACGCGTCAAGCGCCCCTCTTGCTGCCGCATGCGCTGGATCGTGAAGGATCTCGCATCGCTCAACTACTCGACGCCAACGAACGTCGCCACGCGGACCGATCGATTGCGCTGGCTACGGATCTACCTCGAAGCCACAGACTCATTTGACGACAGCGCCGCGGGGCGTAGCGTTACGAAGGTGGCCCGGCGGCTGATCTACCGAATCGACCGGAAAACGCGCCGAATCGCGAGGCATGATCGCCGGCGATCGGACCGCCAAGGTGCGGCGTAGCATTTAGCGGAACCATGAAAATAGCTATCATCACAGAATGGCTTGACCCGTGGCGAGGCGGTGCCGAAACTTCGACGCAGCAGTTCATGCACCACCTCATGGATCGGGGCGTCGAGTTGCACGTGTTCACGCGGAGTCGTCCCTCCCCGACGCCGGGCCTGAGCGTCCATTCGCTCAACGGCGCCGCCATGTCACGAATGCGCCGAAGCGTTACCTTCGCACATCGCGTTGAACGTCGACTTCGCGAGGGATCGTTCGACCTGGTTCACGCAATTTCACCGTGTCAAGCGGCCGACGTCTATCAGCCACGCGGCGGCACGATCGCCGAATCCATCGAGCGTAACATCGCACTGCGCGCACCCGGCGTCGCACGCCGGTTCAAGCGGTACGCCAATCGCTTCAACTTCAAGCAGCGTTACATGCTTGGCGTCGAGCGGAAGTTGTTGGGGCAGCGCGACGGTCCGACGGTGGTGGCCATCTCCGACTACGTGGTTCGCCAGTTGAAAGAACACTACGATCTTTGCGACGATCGGATCTGCAAGATTTACAACGGTGTGGACGCCGATCCAACGCCACCGTCGCAGCGCCAAGCCGATCGCAAGTCAATCCGCAACGAGTTCGGTATCGGTGGGAACGACCTGCTGGTTCTTGTGGTTGCCCACAACTTTCGCCTAAAAGGCGTTCATCGTTGGATGGAAGCCGTCGCCCTGCTTCGGCAGCGCGGCATCTCGAATGTGCGGACGCTGGTCGTTGGACGCGGCGACTCACACCGATGGCGTCGGCTAGCCGACCGACTCGGCGTGTCGAACGTACTTACGTTCGTCGGACCGAGTGAGCGCGTTCGGGCGTTTTACCAAGCGTCCGACGTGCTGGTCCACGCGACCTACTACGATCCGTGCAGCCGTGTCGTGCTCGAGGCGATGGTTGCCGGAATTCCCTGCGTTACGACTCGGTGGGACGGTGCATCTGAGATGATCGTCGACGGAAAGAGCGGCTTCGTCCTCAACGACCCCGACGACGTAGACGCTCTGGCTCAGCGTGTTACTTTCCTGCGCGATGAACGCAAACGACGCGAGATGGGCATCGCGGCTGCCAAGATCGCCGAACAGGTCAGCATGGCCCGTCACGCGGACGAGATGATCAAGTTGTACGAACGAATTCTACCAACGGCGGGGTCGCGGCGATGAACTTCTGGCTTACTGCCATCGGTTGCGCCGCCGGGAGTTACGTGGTCGGCGGGATTCCGTTCGGCCTGCTGGCGGGAAAGCTGAAAGGCGTCGACATTCGCAAGATCGGAAGCGGCAACGTCGGAGCGATGAACGTTGGGCGCATCCTGGGGAGGCGATGGTTCGTCGCCGTGTTCGTGATGGATATGCTCAAGGGGTTGATCCCCACGATCGTGGCCGGTCGGGTGCTCTTGGACATCGCAGCCACGAGCGCGCCCGCAGGCAACGTTCGAATCTTGTGCTGGCTCGCGGTAGCCATCTGCGCGGTGCTGGGCCACAACTACCCGCTCTTTCTCAGGTTTCGCGGAGGAAAGGGTGTTTCGACGTCGATGGGCGTTGCGCTGGGCATCTACCCCGAACTGACGCTCCCTGCACTTATCGGCCTTTGCATTTGGGGCGTTGGAGTGGGACTGACCCGGATGAGCTCGGTCGGTTCCATCGCGGCTGGCGTGATGTTCCCCGTGCTTTATTGCATTCTTCCCAGCCGTGACGGAACGCCGCTCCTGGAGCGTTGGCCCTACTTGCTCTTTGCGATCGTGGCTGCGTTGATGGTCGTGGTCCGCCACCGAGCGAACATCGGGCGTATCCTCGCGGGAACGGAGAGGCGTGTCGGGGGGGCAAGACCTGCCGACGCAACAAAATCCAGCAGCGCGACTTGACCGTTCGACAATGTTCTGCTGTCACAACCGGTATGTTCCGCCCAATGCCACGTTTAGCAGAACAAATCTCCAACTTTTTCGCCCCAGCCTCTTGCAATGGGGAACTATATCTGGCTATCCTGGGGGGTTCGATCCGATATCCACCGGAGCCGGTAAATGGCGGGAGAGATCGCGCTTGCCGGCGCCTAGGATTACCTGGGTCGCTAGTCTGGGGTGAGGGTCCGACGGATGGGCAAAACGTCGAATTCGGTCAAGTCGTTCCGCGTGCTTGTTCTGGGGGCGGCAGCGTCTGACGAAGAGTTCCATGACTGGATCGACTCCCACGCCTGTGTCAGCCACGTCGATACGTTCGAAGAAGCGCTTCAAACCCTCCGTAGTGAGTCGTTCGATCTGGTGATCAGCCGGGCAGCGGATTTCATACCTCTGCAGGGCGTTCACTCCACCAGTCAGGCGGCGGCGATCATTGACAGCGTCAGTCAGGGCGTTTGTATTGTGCGCCAAACGGGCGATCTGGATTGGGCCAATCCCACCTTCTTGAGTTTTTCCGACGAGGTTCGCGATAAAGTCCGTGAGTGCTGCGTGGAGACGTCGTCGTGGGCGCAAGAGCAATCTCAGAGTGGATCTGATAAGGTCCGGGGCCGTCGCTTTAGCTTTACAACGTCGGCGAACGAGCGCTACGAAGTAACCGCTACGCCCGTCGTCGACATACACCAACGCCTTACACAAGTCGCAGCCGTGGTCGGGAACGTAACCAATGCGGGACGTCTCCAGGATCAGATTGAGGCGATTGACCGGGCCGGCCGCGAAATGCTCAGTCTCGACACCGAGCAGGTCGCCCGGCTCAATCCGCAGGAACGACTTTCGCTCTTGGAACAGAAGGTTCTTCGGTGTACGCAGGAGCTGTTGCACTTCGACAACTTCGAGATTCGCATACTGGATCGCCAGACCAACCGATTGGAGCCTGTTCTTTTTTCCGGTACGCCGTCATCGTGTACCAACACCGAACTGTTTGCCGAGGCGGAGGGCAACGGCATTTGCGGCTACGTCGCCAGCCGCGGTCGCAGCTACATTTGCCCCAACGTGGCCGACGATCCGCGATATGTTACCGGCGTCAACGGCGCTCAATCGTCACTCACCGTCCCGCTGACGCTTCACGATCAGGTGATCGGCGTCGCGAATTTCGAGAGCACGAAGGTCGCCGCCTTCAACGAGGATGATCGACAGTTCGTCGAGATTTTTCAGCGGTACATCGCGCTCGCGCTTCACATCTTTGAGCTTCTCGCCTCCGAACGGCAGACAACGGTCGGACAGGTCGGCAGCAATATGATGGGAGAGATCACCGCCCCGGTAAACGACATCCTCACCGACATCGAAAATCTCGTCGAAGATTACATCGGCCACGACGATCTGCGCCATCGCCTGAGGGCGATTTCAGAAAACGCCGTGCGTATCCGCGAGACCGTTAAAGAACTTACCGTCGCCAAACCGAGCATCGTCGGTCTTCGTCGACACGCCGCCCGCCGGCGCGATCCGATCCTGGAGGGCCGGCGAATCCTGCTCGTTGACGACGAAGACGTCATTCGTGAGACCGTACGCGACGTCCTAACGGGGTACGGCTGTGACGTCCGGACGGCGTCCGACGGTGGAACCGCGATCAAGTTGATCGGTGAAGGGAAATTCGACCTGGTCCTCAGCGACATCAAAATGCCCGTCAAGAACGGCTACGAAGTATTCGCAGCCGCGAAGAACGAGAACCCCAATACGCCGGTAATTCTGACGACCGGCTTTGGTTACGATCCGAATCATTCCATCATCCGCGCCCGTCGCGAAGGGCTCTCGGCCGTGCTCTTCAAACCGTTCAAGGTGGACCAACTCCTCGGGGAAATCCGCTCGGCGCTCAAGTCCGTTAAGAGCTGACCGATCCGCCGATCGTGTCCGCGGTCGCAGAGTGAACGTCCATCGCCGCAAGTGAGCGGGCGCACGGAATCTGACAGGAACCGCCACCGGCTTGCGTCTATACCCGCACGTTGTTAGATTTCCTCTGTACGATCCCCCGTGAAATCCCAAGGAGTCGGAGGTCGATGGTAACGACCGAATTGGACGTGAAGAACATCGGAGAGCGGGTCGCCAGTCGCAGCGAACCGTTCCGCAGACTGCTTGAGCAGATGCACCGCGTGATCGTGGGGCAAGACGAGCTACTCCATCGCATGCTGATCGGCATACTGTCGCGTGGCCACCTCCTGATCGAGGGCGTTCCGGGATTGGCAAAGTCCCTGGCGGTCGCCTGCCTCGCCCGCGGGATCAACACGCGTTTCCAGCGTCTGCAGTTCACGCCGGACCTGCTTCCGGCCGACCTGATCGGCACGCTCATCTATCGTGCGAGCGACGGCGTGTTCGTGGTCCAGAAGGGTCCGATCTTCTCGAACCTGATTCTGGCCGACGAAATCAACCGGGCGCCGGCCAAGGTACAGTCCGCGCTCCTCGAGGCGATGCAGGAGCGGCAGGTGACGATCGGGAAGGAGACGTTTCCGCTGGAGGAGCCCTTCCTGGTCCTGGCGACGCAAAACCCGATCGAGCAGGAAGGCACGTACCCCCTACCCGAAGCTCAAGTCGACCGCTTCATGATGAAGCTGATCGTGAACTACCCGTCGAAACAGGAGGAGCGTCAGATTCTCGATCGCATGGCCACCACCGCTCCAAAGCTTGACATCGACCCGGTCATGTCGGCGAGCGACATCGTGGACGCGCGCGGAGTCGTCGACGAAATCTACATCGACGACAAGATCAAGGATTACATCGTTGACCTTACGCTCGCAACGAGGGATCCGGAGGCGTACGGTCTGCCCATCGCGGATTGGATTCAATACGGCGCGTCGCCGCGTGCGACATTGGCGCTCACAATCGGAGCAAAAGCGACGGCGTTCCTCGCCGGCCGTGGATACGTCACGCCTCAGGATGTGAAGACGATCGCGCCCGACGTCCTACGACACCGCGTGATCATTACGTACGAGGCTGAGGCGGAAGAGAAAACTTCCGAGGACGTCGTGCGGGCGGTACTGGATCACATCGCGGTGCCGTAATGTTCTCCGCGCTCGACTTGCTGGCCGGACGGTGGCCGGGACCGCGTGGGGGCACGCCGCTGGAGGCGCGTTGAGCATTCCACATTCTGACCCACTACGATGATTCCCAAAGAACTACTAAAAAAGGTCCGCCAGATTCAGATTCGCACGGCGCGGACGGTGAACGACGTTCTCGCGGGACAGTATCATTCCGCGTTCCGGGGTCGGGGCATGGAATTTGAGGAGGTCAGCCCCTATCAAATCGGCGACGACGTCCGCCTGATCGACTGGAACGTCTCGGCTCGATACGGCGAGCCGTTCATCAAGAAGTTCCGCGAGGAGCGGGAGCTAACCGTCATGCTCGTCGTCGACGTCAGCCGCTCCGGGCTGTTCGGCAGCGTTCACCAGTTCAAGCTGGACCTCGCGGCCGAGCTATGCGCCGTGCTCGCCTTCTCCGCCGTAAAGAGCAACGACAAGGTCGGTTTGATCTTGTTTAGCGATACCGTCGAGAAATACGTCCCCGCCAAGAAGGGTACGCTCCACGTGCTGCGGATCATCCGCGAGCTGCTGTATCATTCGCCGACCGGACGGGGAACCGACATCGCAGAAGCGCTGAGTTTTCTCAACCGCGTCACGATTCGAAAATCCGTATGCTTTTTGGTGAGCGACTTCTTCGCGACCGACTTCGAGTCCGCACTGCGAATCGCCCGGCGTAGACACGACCTGATTCCCATAACCGTAAGCGATCCGCGCGAGTGGGAACTGCCCGACGTCGGACTCATCGAACTCGAAGACGCCGAATCCGGCGAGGTCACACTTGTCGATACGTCGAGCCGGGCCGTACGAAATCGCTACGCCAAAGCGTGCCTCGATCGCGCCGAAAAGCGCGAAACGATGTTTCGGCGAATGGACACCGAAGTGATCGACATACGCACCGATCGGTCCTACGTCGATCCGCTCGTACGGTTTTTTCGCAAACGAGAGCGGAGGCGATGATGTTCACTGCCCGATTCGCTCCCGGCGCCACGCGCGGCGGATTCGTGTCGCGATGGGGCGCGGGCGCGTTGGCGATCCAGTGCGCCATCCTCGTCGGCGGATGTGGATCCGAGCACGAAGGTAGCAAACCGGGCGGCGACTTTCAGCCCGTATCTCAGACGGCAACGGACGGTCCCGTTCAGCTTACGATCACCGTTGCACGGGGCGATCTTCCGTTTTCGCAACGAACGCAAGTCGTCGTGGAGGCGGTGGCCCAACGCGACGTCACCGTCGAGGTCGTCGACTACGAGTCGATCCTCGCGGAAGCACAGCACGAGTTTGAGTTTGAGTTGAACCTGACGCGTATCGACCGCCGCATCGCCGCTCCCACCGACGACGGAAGGCTACGTTGGACCTACCGCTACGAGCTGAAGTTTTACCTCCCCGGCGAATACGAGTTGCCGCCGGCGCGACTTAGCTTCGTCGCCGGTAGGAACGGTTCGGGTGGCACCAAATCAGACGAGCAATCGTCCGCGCCGGTCGAAGCGAAAGAACTAGCCACCGAACCGTTAGCGATCATCGCGCGCGACACCTCCGAAGCGCCGCTAGAGCCGGAGGAACTTCGAGAAATCACCACCCTACCGCCCGTCGAGCTTCCCGAACCGTGGAGCGCATCGTGGTGGATCGCAGCGGTGGTCGCAACGGTTGTCGTCGTTGTGCTTTGGCGGTTCTTACGACGCTCCAGCTTGGAGCGTGCCGCGATCGTGGTCCCCGCGCACGAATGGGCGCGCCAACAGATCACGGCGTTGATCCACGACGACCTGATCGCAGCCGGCCGTTTACAGGAGTTCCACTATCGTCTTAGTGACATCCTGCGCGGTTACATCGAGCGCCGTTACTCCGTGTCCGCACGCGAAATGACCACGGAGGAGTTCTTGTCCGCAACAGCGGGCGACGTCCGCTTCGGCGAGCGGGCGACGGCGGAGTTGAACCGATTTCTGATCGCATGCGACATGGTCAAATACGCACGGTACGAGACGCATTCGTCGGAGGCGCAGGCGCTTCTGGGGACAGTGGACGAATTCGTCGAGCGGACGCGTGAACGTGCGCCGCGTAGGAGCGAAGACGACGCACCGATCGATCCGCACCAGGAGCGTGCGGCATGATCGAATGGTTCAACGAACATTTCGCACCGGGGGCAATGTTCCTGTGGCTCTGCGGCCTGTTTGTCCTGATGATCCCGCTGATTTGGCTTCGCGCGCGGGCGCGACGGCATCCGACGGTACGATTCTCCTCGAACGCGCTGCTACGCGGGACCGGTAGCAGTTGGGCCACGAGCGCGCGACACGTTCTGCCGTTGCTGCGCACACTCGCGGTCGTCGCACTCGTCGTCGCGTTGCTGAGGCCGCAATCGGGCGGCGAGTATCGTGATTCCAACGAGGGAATCGCTATACAAATGGTGTTGGACGTCTCGGGCAGCATGGGCGAAAAAGATTTCGTCATCGACGGACGGCGCGTTCGACGCCTCGACGCCGTCAAGAAAGTGTTCGAGGATTTTGTGCTGGGCGCGCGCGGCGTTCGAGGACGTGAGGGTGACCTGATCGGCATGACCTCTTTCGCCATGTATGCGGACACGCCATGCCCGCTGACGCTCGACCACGCCAGCCTCCGCGATCTTCTCCGCGCAACGGAAATCCCCGGCTGGGTCGACGGGCAGCAGGTACGGAAGCACGAAGAGGCTGGCTACACTGCGCTGGGCGACGCCATAGCGCTAGCGTCGGACGACCTGCGACGAGCGGGGGAGCAGGCGATCAGCGGCGTTCCGGGTGCGGAGGCTGCCAAAAGTCGTGTGATGATTCTGCTCACCGACGGCGCGAACAATCCGGCGCCGATTACGGCCGCTGAGTCACCCGACCCGATCGACGCGGCGCGTGTAGCCGCGGCGCTGGGCATCAAAATCTATACGATCGGCGCGATCGGCTCCGCCCGACAGCAGACCGGCTTTTCCATGTTCACACAACGCAGAGCGCAGTTCGACGAGCCAACACTCCAGGAAGTCGCCAGAATCACCGGCGGTAAATATTTTCGCGCGACCGACACCGACTCGCTCGTAACCATCTACGAAGAAATCGACCGGTTGGAGCGCAGGCGCACGGGGGAGCGAAGCTTTCAGGACAACATCGACGCCGCGACACTGGCGATGATCATGGGCTTGGGATTCTTGATGGTCGAGGTGCTGCTGGTGAACACGAGGTTCCGGAGAATCCCATGAGCAATCAACCAAACAATCAACGACTCTATCCACTTTCCGCCTGGCTCGTATGGGTTGCGATACTCCCCGGCGTCCTGCTCGCCACGGCCGTTGCACTGGTCGTGACCGCCGAGCGCGGCGTCTTGTTGTTTGATAACCCCGATTTGTGGTGGGTGGCTGCGGCCGCTCCGGTTGGAGGTCTACTGTTTCTCTACGGGGTGGTTCGGAGGCGCAAGGCGCTGGCTCGATTCGCATCGGAGCGTCTGGCGCCGCTGTTAACCCGCAACGTTCATGCGTCGAAGCAAGCCCTCCGAAGCGGCCTGGTCGTCACGGCGATTCTGCTGATTTCCGCCGCCCTGATCGGTCCGCGTTGGGGCATCTACCTGGAGAAGCAGAGAATCTTCGGCCGTGACATCGTAGTAGCTCTGGACGTCTCGCGCTCGATGCTCGCTACAGACGTTGAACCCAACCGTCTGGATCATGCCAAACAGCAAATCCGCCAGCAGCTCACCGAACGCGGAGCCTTCCAACAATCCAACCGCCTCGCACTGCTGGCGTTCGCCGGATCAACCTCGCTGCGATTACCGCTCACGACAGATACGCTGGCGTTTCGTTCCAAGCTCGACGGTGTGCACGTCGGAAGCGCTCCGCGCGGTGGGACAGCCATCGGCGAGGCGATCCGCGCTTCCGTCGAACTATTCGCCAAGTCGCCTACGGAGGCAACGAAGATCATTCTTCTGTTTACCGACGGCGAGGACCATGAGGGCGGTCCCGTGGACGCTGCGAAGGAGGCGTGGACGAAGCATGGGATCAAGGTTTACACCATCGGCGTTGGCGACCCGGCTCGAACGGTCGGCGCCCGGGTTCCCATCGCCCTTGGCTCGAAAAAACCGCTGCTTCACGAAGGGCAAATCGTCTTCTCCCGACTCGACGTGCAGGGTCTCCGTGCGATCGCCCAAGCAGGCGGCGGCTTGTTCGCAGGCGTCTCGGATCTCTTCGGCGTGGTCAACCACATCGCCGCAACCAAGAAAGCTGAACTATCCACGCAGGAGCGGATGCGACACCGGCCGCGCTATCCCTGGTTCGTAGCGGCCGCCCTGCTCTTACTCTATCTTGAGACTTTGATCACCGAACTTCGACCGGTTCAGACGGACCAGCCACAACGCATTTGGCAACAGGAGGGCGTATGATGCATCGACCACACTCTATGGTGCACACCCTAACCACATTCGGGCTTTGGGCCGGTCTCTGCGTTGCGCAGGAAACAACACCGGCGCCCGCCCCGCCGCCGGTTCCCACAGCGTCCGCGTCGGAGTTGGTGCGCTACGGCAACCGACTGCTACTCGACGGGAAACCGACCGACGCGCTCGATACGTATCACCAGGCTAAGGAGCTAGAGCCCGACGCACGCGAAATCGCTTTCGTGGAGGGGCTGGGACACTACCAACTGGGCCAATACGATGAGGCGCGCGAGGCGTTCGGCCAGGCCGCGGGAACAAAGATCGATTCCCTGGCGGACGACGCGCTCTACAGCGCCGCCACGTGTGACCACGCCGAAGCCCTGGCCGCCGGGGATGACCCGAAAGTTGCGATCGCTCAACTGGAAGACGCAATGCAGGCCTATCACAGCGTGCTGGAACGCAATCCAGATCACGAGGCCGCTCGCGACGCCAACTTCAAAGCCGCCTCCGTGTGGAGGCAGCTCAAGCGCCGGCTCGAACAACAACAGCAGCAAGAACAGAGCGATCAGGAAGGCGACGATGAGGAAAACGAGGAGAAGCAAGAGCGGCAACAACCGGACTCCGACGAGTCTTCCGATGACCAAAAAGAGAAGGATGGCTCACAAGAGCAGGAAGATCAGGATCAAAAGCAGTCGGACTCCAACGAGCAGCAGGAGCAGTCGCCCAAGGAGCAGCAGGCGAAGGAGCAGAAAGAGCGCGTCTCGCGGGAGCAGGCGGAGCGAAAACTCCGGGAGATGATGCAGGCCATGCGCGATCGAAAGAAAACGCGCCGCAAAGAGGTTCAACAGATGCCCGTCGCCCCAACGGCCAAGGATTGGTAAGTGAGGATCGGACGCGCCATCATCGCAGCGGTCCTCATGACCGCATCGGCCAGCGCCCAACAAAGCGGCGTCGTGCTCGTCTTGGAAGCGCACGTTTTGGAAGTGGGCGAATCCGTCGACGGGAAGATCGTTTGTACGAACACAGGCCGGCCGTCAGCGCCGCGGATATCCGCGCCTGCCGGTCTGGAGCTGCGCGTGGTCAACCCGATCCCATCGCAGTCTTCGATGATATCGATCGTCAACGGCCGGCGAACACGGCGCGAGACATTCACCTACACTCTGAGACTGACCGCCACCAAGCCGGGAACGTACGTCATCGATCCGATCGTTGTTGAAGCCGGCGGCGCCAACTATCAAACCAACGCAATGAGAATTACGGTCAGAGCGAGCGCCTCGGCATCAAAGCCCGACGGAGACCGCCTCGTGTTCGTGCACGTCCAGGTAGAGCCGACCTCGGTCTACGTCACGGAGTCAATACAGGCCTCGCTGACGATCGGCATACGCAAAATCTACATCAACGGTGAGGTTGTCGAATACGACAATTTGCTGCGTTCGGTAGACAGCCGAGGGTCCAATCTGTCTGTGTTCGGCAAACGGTTCGACGCTCGTGAAACCTTTCTTCTCGATTCGCAGGGGCGGCGACATCGCTACATTCTGTACCGCATCTCCACCGAAATCAGGACGGAACAAGTCGGAGAATTACTCGTGGGGCCGATCTTTCTTCGCGTGAATTACCCGTTGTCTTTGCGCAGATCGTTCTGGGGTCGCGGTTATGAGCCCGATCGGACGAAGCGCGTTACCGCTCGCGCCGATGCGGTCCGCGTCGACGTTAAAGGTGCGCCCGAGGACGGACGCCCCGACGACTTCACGGGGGCGATCGGACGCTACGCGCTTGTGGTAAGCGCCAAGCCGACGCGTGTCGTGCAAGGTCGCCCCGTAACGCTCACCGTTGAGATTCGTGGAACACCCGTCGAAGGCATCGCCGGACCCGATCTGACCCGGCAGGCGGAACTCGTCAGCCGTTTCGACTTTACAACGGATGAACTCACGGGCGACGTCGAACGAAACAACGTCAAGGTCTTTCGCCGGGCTATCTTCCCGAAGCAGCAGGGCGAGCAAACGATCCCGACGCTTTCGTGGTCCTACTTCGATCCTACGCTGGAACGTTACACCACACTTACAAGCAAGCCCATCGCGCTCACCGTTGACCCACCGGCCGCCGGGTCGCTGGCGACGGTAACGTTCCAAGACTCCACCGGCGACGCCGAAGACGAGGGACTTACCATCCTGCGCGGTGGAATCGCCCCCAGTTACATCGACCCCGAGGCCGTCCTGGCGACGCAATCGTTCGAGCCCACGCGTGTTCAAACCGTCGCCACGCTCACCCTGCCGCCGCTGCTATGCCTGATCATCAACCTCACCAGTCGTCATCGCTCGCGCCTTCGAGCCGACATGGGGTTCGCGCGACGGCGGAAGGCTCTCCGCGCAGGCCGCACCCAACTCACCCGCGCCTTGGGCCAAAAGGACACAGCCCTGCAAATGCAAGGGATCGCCGACGCGCTGACCCTATACCTCTCCCACCGGTTTGACCTTCCGCCGGGTGAGTTCACCCCCGTCGAGGTGCGGAACCTTCTGACGGCGCGCGGTGTCGACGCGGAAACAGCCGCTTCCATGTCAACGTTCCTCGCCGATTGCGACGCCATTCGCTTCGCGCCGTCGGCGCCTGGCACGTGTTCGCCGAAACAAGCCGCCGGCAGCGTCCGCGGTTGGATGGCTATGATCGAACGGGGAACACGATGACCGGGCGATGTGCACGATCATTGTTTCTATGGCTCGCGGTCTGCCAGCTTGTCGTCATGGTCCACGGGCAAAACGCCCGCGGCGCCGATTGGGCAACCGAGCTTGAGCGTGCGCTCGGTGAGTTCGACGAGGCCCAACGCGTGCAAGCAAGCACGCCCGACCGCGCGAGGCAATTGTTCCGATCATCCGCCCAGCGATTCGAAAGCATCGTCGCAGCCGGAGTCGTCAACGGAAAACTCGAGTACAACCTCGGCAACAGTTATCTACAATCGGGAGACGTCGGCCGAGCGATCCTGCACTATCGCCGGGCCCAACGGTTGATCCCCAACGATCCGCTATTGGCCGAAAACCTCAGCGTCGCCCGATCGCGATGCCTTACGAACATCCGACCCAGCGCTAAGAGCGAAGCGCTCAAGACCATTTTCTTTTGGCACTACCAAACCTCGACAGCCGCTCGGCTGAGACTCCCCG